>NZ_JAZHFR010000094.1:0-12350 GCF_036541385.1 Comamonas sp. GCA5
CGTGAAGGCCACGGGCTGCGTCGGTGCCAGGCTGGACACCTGGGGAATGACGAGGTCGGGCGGGCCGGACGGGGCCGGCGCCGGCGCTTCGCTGGCGCCGCCTTGCTTGACCTGGTGCAGCACCAGGCCGGTCAGGGCGGCCAGCAGCAGGGCCTGGATGGCGGCGATGGTGTGCAGGCGGTCCTTGGTCACGGCCTGCTTCGCCAGCTGCGCACGTGCCTGTGACAGCGAGCTGGCGCGGGTCAGCGTCTGCAGTGTGTGCTGGCGCACATGCTGGTAGTACAAGGCGTTGCCCAGGGTGCCCGGCACCACACACAACAGCATGCCGACCAGCAGGCACAGGGCCAGTTCCAGCGGCAGCGGCAGCCGCCCGTGCACGCCGCCCCACCACACCAGCAGCAGCGCGGCTAGCAGGCACAGGTACAGGGCCGCCGGGCGCCACAGCTTGCGCAGCACCAGCCAGGCCAGCGTGCAGAAGGCGGCGCCATGGTTCCAGGTGGGCACGGCCTTGCCCAGGGTCTCGAAGCGCTGGAAGTGCCGTTGGTAATACGCTGCGTTGACGGCGCCGACGCTCAGCCGATACAGGTCGGGCATGATGCCCGCGTCCCCGGAGGAGGGGGCAGGCGTGAAGGCGTTGGAGCGGGAAGGCGTCGCAGGCATGCGGGCGATTGTGGCATGGCCGGTGTGCGGCCCTGAATTGTTAAACAATGTCTGTTACACCCGGCCCACACGGTGGTCGCAGGGGGTTGCGCCGTGACTTTTGGGCGCACAGCCTTGCGCAGGCTTTTACACTGGCGGCTTTGTTTTCGCGGCGTGGCCCCTGCTTGGGGGCCGTGCCCACCGTGGCGGCTGTGCAGGCCGCCGTACTACCGAGTCAGTGGGTCATGCAACAACACGAATGGCAGTTTTTCCGGGCGGGCGGGGTGGACCAGGTCACCATCCGCACCGGTGCAGATATCGCAAACATTGGGCAACTGGATCAGAAGCTGTGGGTGGCCCTGGCCTGTCCGACACGCGGCATTGAATTCGACAGCGCCACGCTGGACATGATCGACCTGGATGCCGACGGGCGCATCCGCGCGCCGGAACTGGTGCAGGCCTGCGAATGGGCGGTCTCCATGGTCCAGGACCCGGAGGTGCTGACCACCGGGTCGGACGTGCTGCAGCTGTCGTCGCTGCGCGGGGATTCCGACGAGGCGCGGGCCCTTCTGGATGAAGCCCGGCGCATCCTGGCACTGCAAGGGCGCAGCGGCACCGACAGCGTCTCGCTGGCTGAGGTGCAGCAGCGGCTGACGACGCTCAACAGCATGCCCTTCAACGGCGACGGCATCCTGAACCCCGTGACCCTGGCCGACCACCCCGCGCTGGCCGCCCTGGTGGAACGCATCATGGCCGCCTATGGCAGTGCCCCGGGGTGTGACGGCCAGCCGGGCCTGGGCCGCGCGCAGCTGGACAACTTCTTCACCGACGTGCAAGCGATTGCCGACTGGCATGCGCGCGCCCAGTCCAACACCTGTGCCCTGCCCACGCAGGAGCAGGCCGTGGCTGCCGCGCAGGCGCTGAACGCCGTGCAGGCCAAGGTCGAGGACTTTTTTGCGCGCACGCGCCTGGCGGCTTTCGACGCCAGCGCCCTGGTGCCGCTGAGCCCGTCCGTCGAGGGCTACGCCGCCCTGGGCAAGCAGCTGCTGAGCCAGCAGGACGCCGCGATTGCCGCCCTGCCCGTGGCCACCGTGGTGGCCGGGGGCGAGCTGCCGCTGACGCAGGGCATCAACCCCGCCTGGGCCGAGGCGATGGCCACCCTGCGCACCACGGCCGTCGAGCCGCTGCTGGGCCCGCTGGACAGCCTGAGTGCCGCGCAGTGGGCGCAGCTCAAGGCGCAACTGGCGCCGTGCCAGGCCTGGCTGGCGGACCACCCGGCGACCCCGCTGGGCACGGTGGCGCAGGCCGAGGCACAGGCACTGCTGGACAGCGGCATGCAGCAGCAGTTGCAGGACTTCATCCAGCACGATGAGGACGAAAAGCAGCACAGCGTGCACGCGATCGCGCTGGAGAAGCTGATCCGCTACCAGCGCGACCTGCTGGTGCTGCTGAACAATTTCGTGGCCTTCTCGCAGTTCTACAGCCGCCAGGGCGCGGCCTTCCAGGCCGGTACCCTGTTCCTGGACGGGCGCAGCTGCGACCTGACGGTGGATGTGGCCAACCCCGCTGCCCACGCCACGCTGGCCGGCATGGCCAAGGTCTTCCTGGCGTATTGCGAGTGCCAGCGCAACGGCCAGAAGCGCCACATCGTGGCCGCCTTCACGGCCGGGGACGTGGACTTCCTGTTCGTCGGGCGCAACGGCATCTTCTACGACCGTGCCGGTCAGGACTGGGATGCCACCATCACCAAGCTGATCGAGAACCCCACCAGCATCGGCCAGGCCTTCTTCTCGCCCTACAAGAAGTTCGTGCGCATGGTCGAGGAGCAGGTGGCCAAGCGCGCAGCCGCCAAGGACGCCTCGGTCACCGCCAGCCTGGACGCCCAGGCCAGCAAGCTGGTCGACGTGAGCAAGGGTGCTGCCGCCGCGCCGGCACCCGCTGCGGCGGCGGGCAAGAAGACCGATGTGGGCACGGTGGCCGCCATCGGCGTGGCGCTGGGCTCCATCAGCACGGTGCTGGTCGGCATCTTCGGCAAGTTCGTGGAGCTGGGGCCGTGGATCCCCGTGGCCTTGCTGGGCATCATCCTGGCCATCTCCGGCCCCAGCATGCTGATTGCCTGGCTCAAGCTGCGCGAGCGCAGCCTGGGCCCCATCCTGGACGCCAGCGGCTGGGCCATCAATGGCCGCATGAAGATCAACCTGCAGCTGGGCAATTCGCTGTCGCAGGCGGCCAAGGTGCCGTTGAGCGCCAAGCGCATCACCCACGACCCGTTTGCCGACAATCACACCGCCCGCTGGGTCTGGGGCGTGGTGGCCGTGCTGGTGCTGGCCGCGCTGGCCTGGCGCTGCGGCTGGCTGGACCGCGTGCTGCCCCAGCCCTGGCAGTACGAGGCGGTGATGGCTGAGGTGGCGCCGCCGCCGGCGGCCACGCCTGCGCCTTGAGTGGCGTCCTATAGCCCCCACAAGCCAGCGCCTGCTGGCTTTTTCATAGTTGCAGGCGCAGGATGGATAAGGGCTAGAGGCCGTTTTTGGCCTGAAATTGCGGGAGACCGATCCGTGCCGGCCTCCGCAGCGGTCGATCGTGCCGGCCCGGTGCGGCCCGAACACGCAGTCCCCAAAGGCCAGGGGGCGCCGCGGCAGGTGCCTGCCATGGCCATGCCGCCAGCGCCCGCAGCGCGGGTTGCGAGAGGGGGCGGCGGGCTTACCAGCCCTTGGCGGCCAGCGCCTTGGCGATCTTGTTGCGCGGCACGGTGGGCTTGGGCACCTTGAAGTCGAACCAGTTGCGCACATCCTCCTCCACGCCGATGCCGTGCATGAAGTTGTAGATGGCTTTCTTCAGCCCCACGCCCAGGGCGTCGTGGTCCACGCCGGTGGGGTCGATGAAGGGGATGTCGTTGCGCGCAAACGTGGCGGGCGGCAGCGCGGGCAGGGTCACGCCGTAGGCCTGCGGGTTTTGGCCCACGGGCGAGTGGATGGTGCAGGCAAAGCGGTGAAAGAACCCGCTCTGGATGCAGCCGTTCTCGAACAGCTGGCGCACATACTCCAGCGCATCCACCGTGTCCTGCACCGTTTGCGTGGGAAAACCGTACATCAGGTAGGCGTGCACCAGAATGCCCGCGTCGGTCAGCGCCTTGGTCACGCGCGCCACCTGTTCCACGCTGACGCCTTTTTTCATCAGGTCCAGCAGGCGGTCCGAGGCCACTTCCAGCCCACCGGACACGGCGATGCAGCCGCTGTCGGCCATCAGCTGGGCCAGCTCGGGGCTGAAGGTTTTCTCGAAGCGGATGTTGCCCCACCAACTGATGTCGGTGCCGCGCGCGATCAGCTCCTGGGACAGGGCCTTGAGCGCCTTGGGCGGTGCGGCCTCGTCCACGAAGTGAAAGCCGGTCTGGCCGGTTTCGGCCACGATGGCGTCGATGCGGTTGGCCAGCTCGGTGGCGCTGGCGCCTTCGTAGCGGCCGATGTAGTCCAGGCCCACGTCGCAGAAGCTGCACTTCTTCCAGTAGCAGCCGTGGGCAATCGTCAGCTTGTTCCAGCGGCCGTCGCTCCACATGCGGTGCATGGGGTTGAGCATGTCCAGCAGCGACAGGTAGTCGTGGATGGGCAGGCCGTCCCAGGTGGGCGTGCCCACCTCGGCAAAGGCGATGTCGGCTTCCATCATGTTGATGTACTGCACCGCGCCTTCGTCGTTGCGCACGAAGGTGCGCACCAGGCGCGAGCGGCCACGCTCGCCGCGCAGGTGTTCCAGCAGCGCCAGCAGCGGGCGCTCGCCCGCGTCCAGCGTGATGAAGTCGAAGTAGTCGAACACGCGCGGCTCGGCCAGCGTGCGCAACTCGGTGTTCACAAAGCCGCCGCCCAGCACCAGCGTGATGTGCGGAAACTCGGCCTGGATGGTCTGGGCGATGCGGAAGGCTGCGTAGACCGAACCCGGGAAGGGGGTGGACAGCAGCACCACCGTGGGGCGGTGGCGCCAGATGGCCTTGCGCGTCAGCTTGGCCAGCGCGTCATCGACCAGGGTGGGGGCGGCGGCCAGGGCCTCGGCCAGCGGGTCGAAGGTGGGCTGGTTGCCCGACAGCGACTCGGCATAGCGCACAAATTCAAAGCGCGGGTCGGCCGCGTCGCGGATCACGTCGGCCAGGTCGTTCAGGTACAGCGTGGCGTAGTGCTTGGCCCGGTCCTGCTGGCCCAGGGCGCCAAAGGCCCAGCCCACGGGGTCGCCCGAGCCATCGTCCATGTAGTGCTCCAGCGCATCGAAGCGCGGGCCCTCGGGCAGCCAGGCGCGGCTGACGATGCGGTGGCTCAGCGTGCTGTCCTTGCCCTGCAGGAAGGCGATGACGCGGTTCACCGTGGCTAGGTATTGGTCGCGCTGGCCCATGAAGCTTTGCAAGGCGGGGCTGAACAGGCGGTCCGGGTCGGCGTCGTACTGCGCCTGCACCAGGTCGATGATCTGTGTCAGGCCGTCGCGCGACAGCAGCTTGAGCACCAGGGCCAGGGCCAGGTCTTCCTGCACCGCATCCACCCCGCGCGAGCGCAGAAAGCCCGTCAGATAGGGCGCAGAAGGGTAGGGCGTGTTGAGCTGCGTCATCGGCGGGATGAGCGACAGCACGCGGGTGTCAGGAGCAGTCATGAGGGTTCAGCAGGCCGGCGGGGCGGCACGCAGGGCCGCACAACAAAAGCCCGGCTGGGCAGCAGGGCGGGGCGATATTGTCGCTGGCTTGGCGAAAAAGCGCCGGCACCAGGTTTCTGGCGGCCCGGCCCCAGGGTCTGCGCGGGCGCAAAAAAGCCACCCGCTGGTGGCTGTGAAGGAAGGAAGCGGGGGGACGTGCCTCAGTTGGCAGAGAGCTTGCGCTCTTTCACCACGCGGCCCCACTGCTCATATTCTTTTTCATGAACGCCGCCAGTTCCTGGCGCGTGGTGGGCTGCGGGGTCAGACCATGGTCGTTCAATGCCTTTTTCACGCCTTCGTCGTTCAGGGCCTTGACGATTTCCACGTTCCAGCGGTCCAGGATGGCCGTGGGGGTTTTGCTGGGGGCCACGAAGGCGTACCAGTTCAGGGCCTCAAAGCCGGGGTAGCCGGCTTCGGCCACGGTGGGGATGTCCGGCATGTAGGCCGGGCGTGTCAGGCCGGTGGTGGCCAGGGGGATCAGCTTGCCGGCCTGCACGTGTGGCAGCGCGGTGGGCGGCGCGGCGAAGTAGCTGGTCACGCGCTCGCCCAGCAGGTCCTGCAGGGCCGGTGCGCCGCCCTTGTAGGGCACGTGCACCATTTCCACGCCGGCGCGCTGGTTGAACAGCTCGCCCGCCAGGTGCGAGGCCGAGCCGGCGCCGGTGGAGGCGTAGTCCACCTTGCCGGGCGACTTCTTGGCCAGCGCCACGAACTCCTGCAGGTTCTTCACCCCCGCGCCCTTGTGCACCACCAGCACGTTCGGGAAGTTGACGCCCCCGGACAGCGGCGCCAGGTCCTTGAACGGGTCGTAGGTCAGCTTCATCAGGTGCGGGGCGATGGTCAGCGGGCCGACCGAGCCGAACAGGATCACCGATCCGTCGGTGGCGGCATTCGCCACCTGGCCGTGGGCGATGTTGCCGCCCGCGCCGCCCTTGTTCTCCACCACCACGGACTGGCCGATGTTCTCGCTCAGCTTCTTGGCGATCAGGCGCGCGGCGGCGTCGGCCGCGCCACCGGCGGCAAAGCCCACCACCATGGTCACGGGTTTCTTGGGCGGGAAATCCTGGGCCAGGGCCGGCAGACCGCCCAGCAAGCCGGCGCTGAGCAGCGCGGCCGAGGATTGGATGAGGGTGCGTCGTTGCATGCGGTATCTCCTGAATGGGTGTTATGTTTTGGGTGTGGGGGAGTTCAGCGCCGCGGGGCTTGTGGCCCCGCACGCCTCAATCGGCCCCCAGGCCGATGGGGTTGGGTTGGCGTTTTTCGGTGGCGTGGCGCAGCAAGGCCGCGGTGCGGAACACGCCATGGGCAAACTTGCCGTAGGGCAGGGTGGCGAACAAGGCCATCACTGCGCCCAGGTGCAGGCACAGCAGCAGGGCCAGGGCGGGGGTGGCCCGGGCCCACCACAGCGCCAGGCCGCTGGTGGCCACCAGGAACAGCAGGGCGATGAAGCCCAGGTCCATGGGTTTTTGCTGGGCATCGCCATGCAGCGGGTGGCGGCGGCGGTTGAGGCGCCACAGGCCGGCCGTGCCCAGGGCCAGCATCACGCCGCCCGTGCCGCCCAGCAGCTTGGGCAGGCTGGGCAGGTCGTAGGGCGCGGCCCAGCCCAGCAGGTAGTGGTAGAGCGTGGCCACGCCGGTGGCGGCAAAGCACAGCAGGAAGCCGTAGAAGGTCAGGTGGTGGCAACGGCGGCGCTGCAGGGTGTAGGCGTCGTCCTCGTTGTGGCAACCATCGCCGTGGCCGCCATCCAGGTACTTCAGGCGCAGCACGTCGCCGGTGGCCTCGGCGGCTGCGGGCCGGCTGACGTCGGCGCCGCTGGTGGCGGGTTTGATGTCCTTCCAGAAACGGCGCACGCCCATGGACAGCGCCAGCACCACGAACAGGAACACCGGCGCAAACAGGCCCACCAGCAGGTTGTGCGGGAACAGGTTATAGAAATTGGCGCCCAGGTCGGCCCCCCACAGCGCGCCCAGGCCGCCGCCTTGCAGCACGGCGCCCAGCACCAGGAACAGGCTCAGCGCGGCCACCAGGGCCAGCGACAGTGTCAGGCCGTTGCGCTGGTACAGCTGGCCCAGCGCCGGGGGCCAGGCGTAGTCGGCATAGGTCTGGCCGCGCACCTCGGCCATGGCCTTGGGGATGTTGATGCCGAACTCGTGTGGCGGGGCGTACTGGCAGGCGTGCAGGCAGGCGCCGCAGTTGTGGCACAGGTTGGCCAGGTAGTTCACATCGGCCTTGCCAAACTCCAGGCGGCGCGTCATGGCCGGGAACACGGCGCAAAAGCCCTCGCAGTAGCGGCAGGCGTTGCAGATCTGCATGACGCGCGCCACTTCGCCTTCGGCCGCGCTCAGGGGCAGGATGGGGATGACCTTGCCGCTGTGGCCAGAGGCCAGGGCCTGGGCTTCCTGGCCCAGCGTTTCAAAGGATTGCATGCTCATGGTGGCTTACACCTCGTCTTTCACGGCGCCGTGTTCGGCGTCCTTGCCTTGTGCGGCCAGTGCTGCGTTGCGTCCGGCGATGCGGCCAAAGGCCGTGCCGATGGACATGCCCACACCGGCGGTGTAGCCCTTGCCCAGCACGTTGCCGGCCATCATTTCGCCGGCCACAAACAGGTTGCGGCTGGGCTGCCCTGCAAAGCGCACGGCGGCGGTGTCATCGGTTTCAAGGCCCAGGTAGGTGAAGGTCACGCCGGGGCGCAGGGCGTAGCCGTAGAACGGTCCGGTGTCGATGGGGCGGGCCCAGTGCGTCTTGGCGGGCGTCACGCCTTCGGTGTGGCAGTCGTCCAGCGCCGTGTGGTCGAATTGGCCCACCTGGCAGGCACCGTTGTAGGCGTTGAGCGTGCGCATGAAGGTATCCACGTTCAGCCCCAACTTCTGCGCCAGTTCGGGCAGGCTGTCGGTCTTGACGCCGGGGAACACGGGCGGCATGAAGCGCCCGATGGCCTTGCTGTCGATGATGGAGTAGGCAATCTGTCCGGGCTGCTGGGCCACCAGGCGGCCCCAGATGGCGTAGCGCTTGGGCCAGAAGTCCTCGCCCTCGTCGTAGAAGCGCTCGGCCTCGCGGTTGACCACCACGCCCAGGGAAACGCAGTCGATGCGGGTGCAGATACCGCCGTCGTACAACGGTGCGCGCGCGTCGATGGCCACCATGTGGGCCTGCGTGGGGTCGCCAATGCCGTCGACCTGGTGGTCTTCCAGCAGGTGCTTGAGCAGCACCCCCTTGTTGAAGGCTGTGCCACGGATGATGAAGTTGTCGGCCGGCCATTCGCCGCGCGCGTTCTGGCCCCAGGCCTCGCGCAGCCATTCGCGGTTGGATTCAAAACCGCCGGCGGCCAGCACGCAGCTGCGGGCGGTGATGCGCTGGCCGTTCACATAGGCTGCCTTGAAGATGCCGTGGTCGATGTCGATGCGATCCACGGGCGACTCGTAGCGAATCTCCACACCCAGTGCTTCGGCACTGCGGTAATAGGCGTTGACCAGGGCCTTGCCGCCGCCCATGAAAAACGCATTCGTACGTGCCACGTGCAGCGCGCCCGACAGCGGGGGCTGAAAGTGCACGCCGTGCTGGCGCATCCAGTGGCGGCAGGTGGAGGAGGCGCGGATCACCATGCGCGCCAGGTGCTCGTTGGTGATGCCCCCCGTCACCTTCAGCAGGTCTTGCCAGTATTCCTCTTCGGGGTAGGCCTCGACCAGCACATCCTGCGGCGCATCGTGCATGCAGCGCAGGTTGCGGGTGTGGGCGGAGTTGCCGCCGCGCCATGCGCGCGGTGCGGACTCCAGCAGCAGCACGCGGGCACCTGCTTCGCGCGCCATCAGCGCGGCGCACAGGGCGGCATTGCCACCACCGATGACCAGAACATCGGTGTCCATGAATCTCTCTCCTTGCAGTCTCACTCGTGGGGAAGATCGACTGTAGGGAGCGCGCCCGGCCCTGGGCAGGGGGTCCAGGGAATAGGGGTATCAGTTTTTGTGATGGCTCAGCGTGGCGCCGGCCCAGGCGCCGCTGGTCACCAGGTGCTCGGCGCAATCGCGCAGCACCACGCGGGCCGCCAGCGCGGCGGGCGACAGCTCATCCTCCGACAAGCCGCACAGCATGGCCGGGCGGCGCACCTGGCCATCCACAATCTCCGACCACAGGAATTCGCCCTGCGTGGCGTGGTGCAGCTTGACGGCCGACCAGGGCTGCACCGTGGCGCCCATGCCGGCCATCACGGCCTCCATCAGCAGCGGCAGGCCGTCAATCTCCAGCGCCATGTTCAAGGGCAGGCCCGCATGCGCGAAGGCGGTGACGATGGCGTTGCGCAGCCCGTGGCTGCCCGATGGCAGGATCAGCGGCACGCCGCCCATCTGCGCCATGGTGGTGGTGGCCGTGTGCGGGCACACCGGGCGGCGCTTGGACTGGATCAGGTAGAGCTTTTCCTCCAGCAGCGGCTGCACGCTCCAGCGGCGGGCGCCCTGTGCATCGAACAGGATGGCCAGATCCAGCTGGCGTGCATTCAGCAGGCTGGTCAGGTGGCCCGACAGCGCCGACACCATGTGCAGGCGCACCTCCGGGTAGCGCAGGCGCAGGGCCTGCATGAACGGCAGGCCCAGGACCGAGGCAATCGTGGGCGACAGCCCGATGCTCACGGCACCCGACAGCCGCGCCTGCTGGGCCGCGTGGATGGCCTGCTCGGCATGCCGCAGCGTTAGCTGGGCCTCGTGGAAAAAGGCCAGCCCGGCCTCGGTCGGGACCGTGCCTTTGCTGGAGCGCTGCAGCAGGCGGGTGCTGAGTTCGCTCTCCAGGCGGCTGATCTGCTGGCTCAGGGCGGACTGCACCATGTCCAGGTCCATGGCGGCGCGGCTCATGGAGCCCAGTTCCACCACACGCACGAAGTAGCGCAACTGGCGCAGTTCCATAGGTGGCTCACAGTGAAGACAGAAAACGCGGGCGCGATGCCCCCGCACCAGCCGGCATGGTAGCGGCCCCGTGAGGGCGCCGCCGTGCACGGCCCGCATGGCGTGGCATTGCGCTTGCTTATCTGCGGCCATGCCTGACCTGATCCTGACCCCCGAACCCCTGACGCCTGCGCGCTTTGCCCCTTTTGGCCAAGTGGTGGCCGTGCAGGGGCAATCGCCCG
Organism: Comamonas sp. GCA5; assembly: GCF_036541385.1. Lineage (NCBI taxonomy): Bacteria > Pseudomonadati > Pseudomonadota > Betaproteobacteria > Burkholderiales > Comamonadaceae > Comamonas > Comamonas sp. GCA5. The sequence goes on from NZ_JAZHFR010000094.1 coordinate 10,415, forward strand.
CGCTGCCCGCCTGGCCCATCAACGGTGGCAACGCCGTGCGGCATGAGCTGCTGACCGACCTGCAGCTGACGGCCGAGGGCGGCGTGCCCATGCTGGCGCTGTTCAGCGCCCAGGCGCGGCAGTTTCCGCTGGCCGTGACCGAGCTGGAACGCCATGCCCTGGGCAGCCAGACCTTTGTGCCGCTGGGCACGCAGCGCTTTGTGGTCGTGGTGGCCCGCCCCGGCCCGGCGCCCCAGGCGGGCGAGCTGCAGGCGTTCGTCACCGACGGCCGCCAGGGCGTGGTGCTGGCACCGGGGACCTGGCACCACGCCCTGCTGGCGGTGGAGGGCGGGGATTTTGTGGTGGTGGAGCGGCGCGCGGCGGTGGTGGATTGCGAGGTCTGCCGTTTGGACCCAGGGGTGCAGTTGCGGCTCTAGCGCCACGGCGCCCATGAAAAAGCGCCCGCAGGGGGCGCTGGTGGGGGCTGCGGTGCCTAGGGCTTGAAGTCCAACCCCTGCTGCACGGCATCGCGCATGCGCTGGTCGCGCTCGTCACCGGGCATGGGCTTGCGGTTGCGGTCCTCGATCTGGGCGTCCGACTCTCCAAACACCGGCGGGGGCGAGCGCGTGATCTCGCCTTTGGGCAGGTAGGAGGGCTGGGCCTGGAAGTACAGCAGCAAAGCGGCGCAGGTGGCAGCGGCGATCCAGCGGTTCTTGCGCTTCCAGCTCAGACCGAAGCCGATGGCAGCGATCACAAAGGGCAGGAGGTTGAGCAGCAGGATCATTTGGCGATGCTCACCATGGGCACGCTGTCCCCCAGCGTGGTGGTGGGCAGTTGGCCGTTCCATTTCTCGATCCAGGCGCGGTCATTTTCCAGCTTGCGCAGCTGCAGCACGCGGGCATCGACGGACTGGGCCAGCACCGATTGCGACATGGCTTCGGTTTCGGCCTTTTCCTTGTCGATGGCGCGCTGCAGCCGGGCTTCCTGCAGCTCACGCTCCAGCTGGGCCTTGGAAATCGCCAGCTGGGCCTCTTCCTTCTGGATGGCTTCCCGGCGCTCGGCCGCCGACTCCTGTGCGTCGGTGATGATCTTGGGGTATTTCAGGTTGGTGATGCCGACAAAGCGCACCGAGAACGGCGTCAGCGACTCGATGGCCTTGCCCAGCTGCAGGCGCAGGTCGGCGTTGATCTTTTCATTGCTGGAGGCGATCTCGCTGATCGACAGCTTGCTCAGGTACTCGCGCACCTCGGCCTGGATGATCTGGCTGGCATAGGTGCGGTACACCTGCTCGTTGGCAATCGTCGAGACATGCTCCGACATCTCGGTGGGGGCGATCGCATTGAACAGCTCTGCCGTCTTCTTGGGGTTGATGCTCAGCGTCGCACGGATGGTCACCTCCAGGTTCAGCTTGTCTTCGGGGATGAAGATGCTCATGGCCTCCTGGTAGGCCTTGTCGGAGACATCCAGCAGCACCAGTCGGTCGCAGTAGGCCCAGCACTTGCCCAGCCGGAATTTGGAGGTGGGGATCAGGTTGTCCTGGTAGCCATCCTTGGTCATGATCTTGCCGATGTGGGCCGGTGGCACCTCGACCTTCTGGCCGCATGCGGCCAGGGTCACCACGGTGGCGACAGCGGCCAGCATCTTCGTGTACTGCGTCAGTTTGCTCATTCTCGTCCGCCTCGTTTGCGGCATCGTGCTGGTCCTTGTGCCCGGGTGGGGGGCACAGCCTCTGTGCACCAGCATGGAGCATGTATCACACCACAGTTTCGCGGCGCCACGGTGGAGAGCTCCGCCGAGCAGGCCCCAGCTGCGCCCATCGTGTGGGCCAGATCAAACAGGTGCCGCATGGCCCGTGGGCACAGCGCACGCCGGTGCCAGCCCACGACGCCACAGCCCCGCGGCCATGGCCTGCGGGGCTGTGGTGCAGGGCGGGGCCTCAGGCCGTGGCGGCCAGCTG
>NZ_JAZHFR010000095.1:0-12307 GCF_036541385.1 Comamonas sp. GCA5
TGCGCTGGGCTTCTGACGTGGTGGTACCGGCACGCTGGCCGCTGTCGACCTCGGCCTTCTTGACCCAATCGTTCAAGGTCTGCGGCACGCAGCCAATCTTGGGGGCTATTGATTCAATGGCTGCCCACAGCGAAGGGTAGTTGGCTCGGTGCTCCTGCACCATGCGTACGGCACGCTCGCGCACCTCGGGCGAGAACTTGTTTGACTTGGTCATAGCTCCATCTTCTCAAGTGTTGGAGCCTCCTCAAAACCCGGGGCGATTCAAGAACGATCAATGAAAGCTGCCAATTGATCAAGCTGATCTGGCGCTTGAGAGAGACATTGGCGCAATGCGCCTGAGAGAATACCCATCAATGAAAAAGGCAACGTGTAAACACGTTGCCTTTTAGCTCATCTAGAGGCAGCTGAACCTTAACTGACTGGCATTAGGCATAAAGCCCCTTTCAGTGTTTATCAAACATTCCCCATCAAGTCACTCGCAAGCTCAGCCTCCGTCATATCCCGCCGTGTTGATATCGCATGAATAGCTACTTCTAGTGGCTACCAGTCGGGCTCGTCGCAAAAACATCCGCGTGGAAGTCCTGTGCTAACAGGCCCATATCGGAAGCTGCTGTGCGCACTGATTGAACCAGGGAGGGTGAGCCACAGCAGTGCACCACATGATCGTGCAGGTTGCCAAAGTGTGTGCGTAGCGCGTCATCCACCCGACCTGCGTGAGCATCCGCAGGCATATCGCCTAGGTCGGTGATGGCTGCAATGTAGCGAAACTGTGGCCAGACTTTGCGCCACTTGTCGATGGCGCTAGGAAGATACAGGCCCGAGGGGTTGCGAGCCCCCCAGATCAGCGTTATGTCGCGCTGAACCTTGCGTTTGGCTAAGTCATCAAGAACGGATTTAATGGGCGCAAATCCCGTGCCACCTGCAACGCAAATCAGGGGCCTGGTGTCGTCAGGCTTCAGTGCGATGCTGCCGAATGGCAGTTCAATATCTAATGTGTCACCAGACTTCAACTGCTGGACGATAGTGCTGAAGCGGCCACCCGGTACATGCCGGATATGCAATGTGACACCATCACTCTCATGGGGTGGATTGGCCATAGAGTAGCTGCGGCTTTCCCCGTCGTCGAGGTGAATCAGCAGGTATTGGCCGGCTTCAAATTTGGCGCGCTTGCCCGCAGGCAGGCGCAGGCGCAGCAGCGAGACATCGGGTGCCGCCAGTGTATTGCTGTACACCTTGGCCGTAAAACGTTTGCGGGCTTCCGGGTCGAGGCGGCGAAAGGAGCTCGGCTGAATACGGATATCGCTGGCGGCGGTGCAGCTGCACAGCAATACCTGCTCCGAGGTGCAGAGTTCGCTGCGCACGGCCATGCCATTGAAGGAAGTAATATTTCCATCGAGCAGGGTGCTCGCACAATTGCCACAGCTACCTTTGCGGCAGGAATAAGGTAGTTCGATGCCAGCCTGCAGGGCGGCATCCAGCACGGATTGCCCGGGCGCGCAGGGGAACGCGATATCAGAGTCGTGGATATGGATTTGGTGATTCATGGAAGGGCCTCAGACCTGTTGGGCTCCGAGCAGGGCGATCGTGCGCAGGAGGGCCGTGGAGTCAGCCACGCCACGGCCTGCAATGTCCATGGCGCTGCCATGGCCTACACTGGAAAGCACCACCCTGCCACCGATGGAGAGTGCGCTGGCTCCGTTAGGTGCCAGCAGCTTGATGGGGATATGGCCCTGATCGTGCAGCATGGCTACATACAGGTCGTGCTTGCGCTGTGCCAGAACCATGTCAGCTCCCATGGGGCCGTCTACTGCTAGGCCGCGCTTGCGCAGTGTCTCGACAGCGGGAACGGTGATCTGGGAGTCCTCCAGGCCGAACAACTGTCCTTCAGATGCATGAGGGTTGATCCCGAATACAGCGACTTTTGGTTTAGGTACCCCGAGTAAGGTGCATGTCTGCACGGCAGCCTGCGCCGCGTTGACCACCAACTGAGGAGAGAGCCGCTCCAATGCGCTGCGCACGCTTTCATGCAAAGTGACATGCACTATGCGCAGGCCAGCCCCTACCAGCATCAGGAATACCTGGTCTTCGTTCATGTCAAGAACATTGGCGAGCAAAGATGGGTAGCCGCTGAACGCTATGTCCGCGCGGTGAATGGCCGTTTCATGGTGGGGGCAGGCGATGACGGCGTCGACTTCGCCGTTTTCGCACGCCCGGATGGCTGCTGTTGCAGATTGCACCGTGGATAGGCCTGCCTGCGGGGTGATCTCTCCCCATTGCACTGGTTGTGCCAGCGAGCCGGCTTCCTCGTGAATGAGGTCTTGAAGAAGGGGCTCCATTTGGCAGATCTGCGCTGCTTGTTCAAGAGCGCTCCACGGTCCATAGACCTTGATCAGGGATCTTTCGGCGGCAGACAACTGCTGAAGAGCTTTCAGTGCAATTTCAGGGCCAATACCGTGGGGATCGCCGATGGCCAAAGCCAATCTACGGTGCACTATTGTCATAGTGGCAATGCCATCAGTGTGTCCGTCACCGTGCTGTCGCAAACCGCGATGCGTTCTTGCAGGCGTAACTTGCCATCGATCGTGGTGAATTTGTCGAGGTACTCACCGCTGGCAAAGACCTCTGTTTCCCCTGTATGCATGATGCGCAGCACCATGAACGGCGTGGAAGCACTGGCCTGTGTTGCATCGCCTGACTGGATCGAAGGCAGACCCAGAATATGGCGATAGCGATGGCGCTCGTAGATATTGGCTTCGCGCAGCGCAGAAATTCGGTCGGTGAGCATGTCCTGTGAATCCGCCCAGACAATGCCGGCAGCAAGCCCTTCAGCATGATTGTCGACATTGGTGACGCGATAGTGGCAATCCTTCGTGAAGAAGGTTGGCCATTGCTCCATGGCGTCACTGTCTATGGTCTTCGCGTAAGCGGCATTGAAGGCCGCGATTTGAATTTCATTGATCATGCTTGCATCTCCTGTCCCATGTGCTTGCGGTAGGCTTTCCAAAAGCCGCGTACCGAGGTTTCCGTGGCGCGGCCCTCGCTAGAGCCTTCGTGGTCTCCGCCCATCTCGATGACCGCGTCAAGGTCGGCCGCACCTGCGATGCCGCGCTGAACGAATCCACCGACAGCTCCGTCTTCCATGGAAATGAATCCGGCCGGGCCGATGAGGTTGGCCTGTTTGAGTCTGACCTTGCGCTGCTCGGGACTGTCATCTGCATAGCCGAGATAGGTCCAGTTGAGTTCCGAGCTGGAGATGCTCTTGGGCAACAACTGACGCACGGCGATGCTGTTCTGAATCTGCTGCAGCACAAAGCCAGGGAACACAGAAAGGATCTGCAGAGTCACGCCGTCCTCGAACTCCTCGAAGCCCTCTAGAAGGCTGGGATCTTTGAGCCGGTAACGCTCGTTGTCGGAGCGGATGGCCTGGTCCTTGTACGAGTCGTCTTTGGCGCTACGATCGATCATGGAATAGCTCACATGGTGGCCACCCGACTCGTCGACGATGACGCCGCCTTTTTGTGAGAGGCGATTCAGCTCGAAGGTGGTGAAGAACATATGCAGGAGGCTGGCGTGATAGCTGTCCTTCACGTTCTCGAAGTAGAGCTTCCAGTTGTTAGGCAGCTTTTGCGTGAAGCGACCGATGACTTCTACGGGCTTGTGCAGCACGCGCTCTATGCGCTCGCAAATCTCAGGGCCAAGGTAATCCTCAATGCTGGGTACATCCTCGGAAAAACTGCCAAAGACCAAACCGCAAAAGACAGCTACACGGAGCTTGCGCGGGCCATGCTCTTCTTTGCAGAACGAGGCCGGCATGCCACCCTGGCCCTTGACGCCTTTCTCGAAGGCAACGCCGGTCAGATCTCCCTGTCGGTTGTAGCTCCAGGCGTGATAGACGCACTGGAAACTATCCGCACGGCCCGATTTTTCCAGCGCGATGAGCGCGCCGCGATGCGCGCAGCGGTTCTCGAAGGCATAGATTTCCTGGTCGGCATCCCGCACGACAACTATCGGTGTTTCACCAACAAAGGTCGTGCGGAAATCACCCGCCTCGGGGATTTCAGATTCCAGGCACAGGTAGTTCCAGACCTCGCCGCGATAGATGCGCTGCTGTTCCTGATCAGCATTGGCTGTGTCGGTATAGATACCGAAAGGCACGCGCGTATTAGTGGCCCCATGCCACTGGATGATGGATTCTTGCATGTTGATTCCTAAGGGTTAGAGCTTGACGTTGGCGGCCTTCAGCACCTTCTTCCACTTCTCGGTTTCCTGGCGGATGAACTGAGCAGTCTTGGTGGGATCCCAACCGCAGGGCACGGCACCCTGTTCCAGAAAGTGCTTGCGGATGTCATTTGATGACAGAGCCTGGGCCATCTGCTTCTGAAGCCTCTGTGCGATTTCTGCACTCGTGCCTGGGGGAGCCACAACAGAAAAGAAAGTCAAGGCTTGCATGGCGGGCCATTGCTGCTCGGCGAAGGTGGGGACCTGGGGCAATATTTGAGAGCGCTGCTCGTCGGCAACGGCCAGAATGCGCACCTTGCCGGCCTGGTGGTAGGTGGCCGACGAGCTGATGTTGTCGAAAAACACATCCACATTGCCACCGATCAGGTCAATCAGTGCCGGGGCTGTTCCCTTGTAAGGGATGACAGTCAGTTCAGTGCCAGTCAGCTGCATAAACATGGCAGCAGTCAGGTGAGATGTGGAGCCGTCGCCTTGCGTCGCCACAGTCACTTTTTTGGGATTGGCTTTGGCGTATGCAATGAACTCGCCAAGTGACTTAACAGGCAGCTTCGGGTTGATGACCAGGGCGTTGGGCACTGTGGCCAAAATCGTCACCGGTACCCAGCTAGTCGGGTCAAAGCTGAGCTTCTGATAGAGGTTGTGGTTGATGGCGATGGGCCCCGGAGGGGAGGCCAGCACAGTCATTCCGTCCGGCGGTGCCCGGAACACTAGATCGGCACCGATGTTTCCACCAGCCCCGGGCTTATTTTCAATGATCACGCCACCTGCGTAGTCCGCGCGGATTTTTTCGGCTACTAGGCGCGGCAGTACATCGGCGGTACCTCCCGCTGAGAAAGGCACGACGATCTTGAGAGGTTGATTTGACTGAGCCAGGCTACCTGTTGCGGCGACCGCAGCGGCAATGCCGATCAATGCTTCGCGTCTGCGAATGGATGCGTTGCGCATCTTGTCTCCTTCTTGTGTGGGGAACTGCAGTATGGGGATGTCGTACTTAGTGTTAAACCTGTTTTTGCGCTATGCGCAAAAATGTTGAAAACACCTTGATTTGATCGCTATGCAGGACAAGAACTTTGTGGAATCGCTGCGCAAGGGATTGGGGGTACTGACTTGCTTTGACCGTCGGCATACCCGGCTCACGCTGTCGGAAGTGGCCAGGCTCACGCAGTCCACACCAGCATCGGCCAGACGTTCACTCAGCACGCTGGTACAGCTTGGCTATCTAGAGAGTGACGGGAAGCTGTTCTGGATGCAGCCCAAGTCGCTGCTGATCGCCTATTCATTTCTGTCATCGCGCCCCATGCCTGCGTTGGCCCAGCCGCTACTGGACGCACTGTCGGAGCGCACCAGAGAGTCCGCTTCGCTTGGTACTTTGTTGGAAGACGATGCCATCATCATTGGCCGTTCGACCGCACGGCGCAGCTTGAGCACGGGCCTAGGAATAGGATCCAGGTTGCCGGTGTACTGTTCTGCGATTGGTCGGGTGCTGTTGTCAGGACTCCCCCAGCAGGAGGCGCGTGCAAGGCTGGAGATGATTGAGCGGATGGCTATGACCCATCAGACAGTGACTGACTTGGAGGAGTTGCTGGGTCTGCTTGATACTTGCCGGCAATCCGGATGGTCATGCAGCGATGGAGAGTTGGAGCTGGGTGTGCGCTCCATGGCGGCGCCAGTGCGCGACCCTCAAGGCAACACAATTGCTGCCATGAGCATTGCAGTTAGAGCAGAGAGACTCAGCATGAGCGAGTTCAAAGAGACTTTTTTGATGCCGCTGAAGCGCGCTCGCAATGAGTTGGAAAAAAAGTTGTATCCGCAAGGGATGTAATGCGCCACCATGTCTTTGCCTAGCGCAGCGGCTGAGGCTCGGGTTTGCGCCGTCCTTCCGATGTCGGGCGCATGCGCGGGGCGTGCAGTTGTTCCTGATCGGACCCGGCAAGCCCAAGCCTGAGAGCGAGCACAAACCCTTCAAGGCGTATGAGCCTGGCTATGTGCATGTAGATGTGAAGTACCTGCCCCAGATGCAAGATGAGGACAAGCGCCGCTATGTCTTTGTTGCCATTGATCGGGCCACACGCTGGGTGTTCATTGATATCAAGCAACACAAGACGGCAGCGTCCGCCAAAGCCTTCTTGGCCGCCGTCCGCAAAGCTGCAGCATTTAGGATTCACACCATCCTCACCGACCACGGCAAAGAGTTCACAGACCGCTTGTTTGGCAGTCGCACTCGCCAGCCCACAGGCGAGCACGAATTCGACCAGCTATGCCAAGCACTGGGGATAGAACATCGGCTCACCAAGCCCAGGACGCCAAAAACCAACGGCATGGTCGAGCGCTTCAATGGCCGCCTGAATCAAGTACTGCGCTCGCACCACTTCAACAGCGCAGAGGATTTGGAGAAGACGCTGCACAGGTTTGTCTGGCTGTATAACCACCACTTACCGCAAAAGGCACTGGGGCACGAAGCCCCAGTTCAAGCACTCAAAAAATGGAAGATGAAAGCACCTGATTTATTCGTCAAGAACGTGCGCAATCATCCGGGACCTGACAATTCTTGAATCCCAATGCCGCCGAAAGCTGTGCAGCCTCTTCCCTTAACAGCGCGGCATAGCCCTGCACAACCTCTTCGTCGAGTCTTGCGCTGGGACCGAATAGCCCTAGCGATCCCACCACGCGGCCGCTGCTGTCGAAGAACGGCGCAGCAATAGCGACAGCGCCCTCAATCAGCTCATCGCGACTGGTGGCGTAGCCTTCGAGGCGAATCTGCTTGAGCTGTTCGGTGCACCGCTTAGCTTCGGCGGCGTTTTCCGCGCCATAAGCGCTAAGGTCTTGCTTGCTCACGTTCAGCCATGCCAGGATCGAGCGACCACTGGCGCCCCGCACGAGCTTCTCGCGATAACCTACGCCCCGCTTGAAGCTCAGAGGCTGCGTGCTGGGAAGTTCGGCAACACATATCCTGAAAGCACCCTCATGTACGTGCAGGGAAATGGTCTCGCGGGTTTTCTCCCACAGGCGGCGCATCATGGGTTGGGCAACGGTTTCGTAGCTCATGCCTGCGGACCAGGCATGAGCCATCTGAGGGACTGCCGGGCCGAGCCGGAAACGCTGGGGTTCGCCCTCGGAAACGAGAAACCCCTTGGTATTGAGCGTATCGAGCAAGCGGTAGAGGGTCGGCCGGCTCAGGTCGACCCGCTTGAGCAGTTCGGCCACCAGCAACCCATCATCTCCGGGCCTGAAAGCCAGAAGCACGTCAAGAGCCCGCTGGACTGCGCGCACCCCGCCTTCGGATTTATCGGATTCGGACATGTCAACGGTTTTCTGATTCATGCCGATACTCTACCTGCAATTGTCCATCTAATGGATAGCGAACATGGGCAGTTGCGCTGTGCACAAGCGCTCGCCACATGGGAAGAGCATGCGGCTGGCGGCATTCCCTAGGCGCTACTGCCCTTACCTGTCATCCGCACACTGTTCCGATGCCGCTCAGCAATCCAGGACCAGGTTGCCTGAACGGCAACCAGAGACGCAGATCATCATGCTTTTGTTCGCCGCCCGCTCCTGCTCGCTCAGTATCTGGTCGCGGTGATCCACATCGCCAGAAATGACCCGGACCTCGCAGGCCCCGCACACACCCTCACGGCAGCTGTACTCGGGGTTCATGCCCGCGTTGATCAAGGTATCCAGCAAGGAAGTCCCCGCAGCCACCTGCACGGTCTTGCCGGTCCTGCGCAACTCGACGGCATAGCCGACTTCCGGTGTCCGGGGGGCTGCCAGCGGTGCGGCAGCAAAACGCTCCAAGTGCACATGCTCCAGCCCGAGCTTCTGACAGCTGTCTTCATAAGACGCCAGAAAAGCCAGAGGCCCGCAAGCATAGAAGTGTGCGCCTTCGGCGTGTCCTTGGAGAAGGCTGTACAGATCGGCACGCACACCCTTTTCATCCTTGAAGTGCCAGTCGACCGTCACCCTGCCGCCGGCCCGGGCAGCGATGGCCTCGATCTCCGGCACAAAGGCGGCGCTCGCGCGGCTGGATGCGCAATAGATAAGGTGCGCCGTCCTGCCCAGGACATCCAGCCTCCGGAGCATGGCCAGAACAGGCGTGATGCCGATCCCTCCGGCTACCAGCACGCTATGGGGGGCAGTTTCGACCAGAGGGAAATGATTGCGCGGCCCGCCAATCTGAATCGCTTGCCCAACCCGCAACTTTTCATGCACAAAGCGTGAACCGCCACGGCTGGCCGGGTCCAGTGACACCGCCACCACATAGCGATGGCGTTCCCCCGGATTGATCAGCGAATAGCTTCGGACCAACCCATCGGCCAGGTGCAGATCGATATGGGCACCCGCCTGCACAGGCTGGGAAAACTCCTGCACCGCAGCAAGCGGCCGCAGCTCCACGCTGAGGGTGCCGACCGCTTCGTAGCGCATCTGGTGAACGCGCGCCTGAAGATATGTAGAGGCCATGGCGTTACATGATGTGCAGGCCACCATCGACCATCAGAGTGGTCCCGGTGATGAAAGACGCCTCGCGGGAAGCCAGCCAGAGGATGGGCCAGGCGATCTCCTCCGGCGACGCCCAGCGACCTATGAGCGATGTGTCCTTGCGCTCCGTCCTGAGCTGCTCCACGCTCTTGCCCGCGTTGCGTGCCCTGCCGACGTGGAAGTCGGTCAACGTGGAGCCCGGGCACACCGCATTGGCGCGCACGCCGTGAGCGGCCTCCTCGAATGCCAGGCTACGGGTATAGGCCAGTTGCGCCGCCTTGGTCGCGTCATACAGGGCCATGCCCTTGCGACCCGTGACCGCATAGCAGGAGGACACGTTGACGATGCTGCCTGTTCCCGACTGCCTCAGCGCAGGAAGCGCAGCCCTGCAGTAGTTGGACATCCCCACCAGATTGACGCCGACCATGGCCTGCCATTCGGCTGCAGTGGCATCGGCTGCGGCACTGTAGTTTCGCATGGCGGCGTTGTTCACCAGGGTATCGAGACCGCCCCACTGCTGCACGCACTGTCCTACGGCTGCTGCTGCGGCGGCCTCATCTGACACATCGGCAGTCGCACATGCCAGCCGGGCTCCAGGCAGGGCCTGCAAAATGGCTTCGCGCGTGCGCTCCAGGGCCTCGGCGTTCGCGTCCACCATCAGCACCGCAGCCCCTTCCTGGCAGAAGAGATGGGAGGCGGCGGCGCCTATGCCCGCACCGGCGCCGGTAATCAAGGCGGTCCGTCCCGCCATTCTGGATTCACTCATTGTTCAATCCGCCTTTGCATTCGTTGCTTTGATGACCTCGCCCCAGCGCACGGTTTCAGTGGCTATCCAGTCGCTGAACTGCTTGGGGGTGCTGGCGATGGTCTCGAACTCCATCTCGTCCAGATGCTTGCGTATATCCGGGGAGTTGAGGATGCGAACCATGGCCTGGTGGTAGGTATTGATGACCACGGGCGGCGTTCCGGCAGGCGCTAGCAGTCCGATCCAGGACGTGGCCTCGAAGTCCTTGAGGCCGGATTCAGTCAGCGTAGGAATCGTGGGTGTGCTGGGAAAGCGCTTTGTTCCCGTGGAGGCCAGCAGCTTCAGGCGCCCTTCCTTGACGAAGCCCTGAACATTGCCCGGAACAAAGAAGCCGCCCTGGATATTGCCGGCAATCAGGTCCGTCACGGCAGGCCCTGCGCCACGGTAAGGCACATGGGTCATCTGGAAGCCCGCCGCCGATTTCATCATCTCCATGGTGAGGTGCGAGGCGCTGCCCATAGCCACGGAGCCATAAGAGTACTTGCTGGGATTCGCCTTAGCCTTGGCAATGAAGTCCTTCACATCCTTGAAACCAGCATCAGGATTGACCACCAGGTACTGCGGCGATTTCACCGCCAGCGTGATGGGCGCCAAATCCTTGAGCGGGTCATAGGGCATCTTGTCAAACAGGGTGACATTGATGGCCAAAGGCCCGTTGTAGCCGATCAGCAAGGTATGGCCGTCCGGCAACGAGCGGCTGACTTCGTAGGCCCCGATGTTCCCGCCAGCTCCAGGCTTGTTCTCTACCACGAAGGGTTGCCCCAACGCATCCTGAAGCTTGGGCGCAATCAGGCGCGCCAGTACATCATTCGTACTGCCCGTAATGGGCACGACGATGCGTACGGGCTTGGTGGGGCGCCATTCGGAGGGCGCTGTTGCCTGGCCCCAGGCCGCAGTCGCCATGTAGGCGCCTGCGACTAGGACGGCCTTGAGTGTCGTGGGGAACTTCATTTGATTTTGTCTCCGTCATTTCTCGTCGTGGCGTTTCTTGTTCAAAGGCTGAAGACCGGCTTCTTCGTCGCGTCTGCCAGCTCCTCGCGGGCCCAGGCCACCGGGTCCTGATCGCGGGGCAGTAGCACGCCTGCGGGCCGCACGTGCTGCTCGCTTGCGTCAAGGGCGGGAGGGGTTTCTCCCTGCTCTAGTCCGAGGGCGGCTTCATTGAGCATGCGACGCGCCATAACGATTGCCTTGTCTGTGGGTAGCAGCCTCTCCGCGGCATGGTCCTGGATGGGACCCATGCTTTCCTGCAGCGAATAGTCCTGTGCGGAGAAGCCAAAGATGCCGCTATAGGAGCGCTCTTCGCGCTGCGCCACTCGATCCATGCCATAGTCGTTGTTGCGATTCGCCTTGGGAATGAAGCTGCCGGGCGCTTCATACTCCACGTGTATGCCTTTGCCCTCCTCCATGGACCGTCGTTCTTCTTCAGTAAGCGGCTGATCCGGCTGCCAATTGATGCTCCAGGCCCAGCAGTTGTAGTCGTCGATAGGTACCCACACGTGGCCACCCAGCGCATGCTTACCGAAAGGAGCGATCAGCGTGAACCAGGGGAACAGCCACTGCGTGATGCGCCAGTAATAGGAATCGGGCTCGCCATTGCGGCGCCCGAACAGGCTCAGCCCGAAGGGCGTCTGCTCGATCTCGAACTTCACGTTGCCGTCGGCCTTGATGTAATCCAGCGCCTTGACACCCTGGTGCATGGGATCCGTATCCACCTCGAAGCGGTGCACATAGGACACATGGGCCGTGTCGATGCCGCCTTCCATGGCTTGCAGCCAGTTGCTGTATTGCAGGCGTTTGGAGACGAATACATGCTCCGGTGGCAGGGTGCACCACTCCAGCTCCGGAGGAACGGGTCTGTGTTCCTCGGGTCCCATGTAGGCCCAGACAATACCGCCGCGCTCCACGCAGGGATAGCCTTTGATGTGCATGCGGGCGCAGGATTGCGGCGAAGAGGGTACATCCACGCATTGGCCGTTGCCATCGAACTTGACGCCATGGTAGGCGCAGCGAATGCCGTTCTCCTCGTTACGACCAAAGTACAGCGAGACGCCGCGATGAGAGCAGAACTCGCTGATCAGGCAAGCTTTGCCATCCGTATTGCGAAAGGCCAGCAGCTTCTCGCCCAGCAATTGGACCCGCACCTGCGGCCCGTCCGCTTCGGCGATCTCGCTGGACATCAATGCTGGCACCCAGTAGCGGCGCAGCAGATTTCCCATTCGTGTATTGGGGCCGACGCGGGTGAGCGTCTCGGACATTTCCTTGTTCATGCTTTGTCTCCGTGAGGTGGTTTGATCTCGATCTTGTTCGCAAGATGAGACTAATGTCCATTTTATGGACCATCTGATCCATGTCAAATTTATCGATCTTGTCCACTCTATGGACATCAAAGAAGACAACGAAGCTCTACCGACGAGACTTCACGAGTGGGGGCGTTGTTGCATTACAGAGACTTCCCATAAAAGCAAGCGCTGATGGCTTTCTTTTTTGATAGACCTGACTGCCGTAGTGCTCAAGAAGCGTAAAACGAGGAACAGACTGCACATCTACAGATGGGCTGCTGCCGGTTTCGATGACACCTTGTTAAGGTGGCAGATGAAACCGGAGGTGGTTAATGGAGAGAAGAAGGACATTCAGTCGCGAGTTCAAACTCGAGGCGGTCAAACTGGTCGTTGAGCGTGGCGTGTCTGTGGCCCAGGCAGCCAAAGACTTGGACGTTCACGAGAACGTGCTGCGCAAGTGGGTGCGTGAGCTGAGGCAGCAGCCTCAGGAGGCGTTCCCTGGTAACGGCAA
>NZ_JAZHFR010000096.1:0-12111 GCF_036541385.1 Comamonas sp. GCA5
CCATCCCCGGGCGCAGTGCCGACGAAGACGGCATCCTGCTGCTGATGCCCGCCTGGCAGACCGGCCAGCGCCTGGGCGTCAAGACCGTGTCCATCTTCCCCGGCAACGCCCGCCAGGGCCGAGGCCGCGGCCGTGCGGCGCGAGGTGATGGTGTCACCATCCAGCACGGCCAGCGGCTGGCCGGTACGCGCGTCGTACAGGATGTAGACCGAGTGCAGGCCGGGCAGGCCCTGGCGGGCGTTGCCGGGGAAGATGGACACGGTCTTGACGCCCAGGCGCTGGCCGGTCTGCCAGGCGGGCATCAGCAGCAGGATGCCGTCTTCGTCGGCACTGCGCCCGGGGATGGCGTGGTGGTGGCGCAGCGGCACTTCGCAGCCGGTGGTGAACATCTGCTCCAGCGCCGGCAGCAGGGCGGCGAAGGGCAGGTGGTGCTCGGTCTGAGGCTGTGTGAGGATCTGCATGGCGGCGGCACGGTAAATTTTCGTTTACGAAATATTAGGCGGCACGGCGCGCTGGGGGCAGGGGACTTACCCGGTGCGCACGGCGGGCTTGGCCCTACACTGGGAGCGCCCGCGCCGGGTTGCTGCCGCCGTCCTGCCATGACCTCACCCCACCCCGAAGCCGCCCCTGCCGGCACGACCACCACCGAGGTGCTGGCGCACAAGCTGCGCCTGCTGCGGCGTGCGGCGCACCTGACCTTGCAGCAGCTGGGCGCGCGCAGCGGCATCGCCACCTCGACCCTGTCGAAGATCGAGAACGGCCAACTCTCGCCCACCTACGAAAAGATTGCCGCCCTGGCCCAGGCGCTGCAGGTGGAGGTGGGCGAGCTGTTCAGGCCCAGCCCGCCGGACGCTGGCGGCCCGCGCCGCAGCGTGACCCGGGCCGGCCAGGGGGTGGTGCACCGCACCGATCCGTATGTCTACGAGCTGCTGCACACCGACCTGGCGGACAAGCGCTTTGTGCCCCTGCTGGCCACCCTGCGGGCGCGGGAGGTGGCGCAGTTCCCGCAGCTGCTGCGCCACGCGGGCGAGGAGATGGTCTATGTGCTGCGCGGCACGGTGCACCTGCACACCGAGGGCGAAGCGCCGTTGGTGCTGCAGCCGGGCGATTCCTGCTACTTCGACAGCCGGCTGGGCCATGCCTGCGTGGCAGGCAGCGAGGGCGAGGCCCAGGTGCTGTGGGTGTCCTCGCACGGATTGACGTCGGACGCGGGCTGAGTGCCGGCGGCCTTGGCGGTGGGGCACCAACTGCCGGACGGGGCGCGCCTCAGGCTCACCACGGCATGCTCTGTGTGTTCTTGGTGGCTAGGCCCGCCTCTGGCTGGGTGCTGCGGGCCGTGCGGTGGGCGTGCCGCTTGGTCACGGGCGACCCGGGCGCTAGCGCGCAAAACGTCCGCAGAATGCGCCGCATTTAACAATGCCCGGTTCGTAATCTGAAGCACTGGTGCTGCAACCCGCGCTGGTGGCGCGCCAGAGGTTTTAAAAGCAGAGCTGCCAGCGCTTGCAGGGCAAGGGCTGGCAGCATTTTTTGGCAAAAATCTGGATCAGAAGCTGCCGCGGTGCACGGCCAGCCCGCCAAAGGACTGTTGCACCGGCATGATCTCGATGGCGTTCACATTCATGTGCTTGGGCGCCTGGGCCACCCACAGCACGGTGTTGGCGATGTCTTCGGGGGTGATGAAGTCCACGCCCTCATAGACCTTGGCGGCCTTGGCATCGTCGCCAAAGCGCACGTTGGAGAACTCGGTGCCGCCGCACAGGCCGGGCTCGATGTTGGTCACGCGCACTGGGGTGCCGAACAGGTCGGTGCGCAGGTTGCGGCTGAACTGCTGCACAAAGGCCTTGCTGGCGCCGTAGACGTTGCCCCCGGCATAGGGCCAGTTGCCGGCGGTGGAGCCGATGTTGATGACGTGACCACGCTTGCGCTCGACCATGCCGGGCAGGAAGGCGCGGGTCATGTGGACCAGGCCCTTGCAGTTGGTGTCGATCATGGTGTCCCACTGCGCCAGATCGGCCTGCTGTGCGGGGCCCAGGCCCAGGGCCAGACCGGCGTTGTTGACCAGCACGTCCACCTGCGCCCAGTCGGCGGGCAGCTGGGCGGGCAGGGCGGCCACGGCGGCGGCATCGGTGACGTCCAGCTCGATGGGCAGCAGCTGCGCGCCCAACTCGGCCGCCAGGCTGTCCAGCTTGGACTTGCGGCGGGCGGTGGCGATGATGCGGTGACCGGCCTGCACGAAGCTGCGGGCCATGGCGGCGCCGAAACCGGCCGAAGCGCCGGTGATTAAAACGATCATGGTGTGGTTCTCTCTCTCTCATCAATACCAGGGGTGGGACATTGTCTCCAGTGGACCCTGGTTTGGGCAAGCGCGCCGCGTTGCGATGGGGGTATGGCGCAGACGAGAAGGGGGCAGCCTTCAGGTACCGAAGCGGGTGCCTGGCGTGGGGATCAGTAGGTGCACGCGGTTGCGGCCGGCGGCCTTGGCGTGGTAGAGCGCCTGGTCGGCCAGCAGCACGATGTCCTCCAGCGTCTGCCCGTCGCCCGGCAGGCAGACATGCAGGCCGACGCTGATGGTGATGGTGATGGGCCAGGCACTGGTGTCGTGGTAGGCCGAGACGGCGCTGCGCACCTGGGCGCACAGGCGCTCGGCCAGCACCTGGGCCTCGGCGCTGGCGGTGTGCGGGCAGGCAATCACGAACTCTTCGCCACCGTAGCGGCCGACGATGTCGCTGGGGCGCACATGGGACTGCAGCACGCGGCTGATCTGGGCCAGCACCTTGTCGCCCTCGGGGTGGCCGCAGGCGTCGTTGACGCGCTTGAAGTGGTCCACGTCCACCATCAGCACGCTCAGTGGCGTGTGGCAGCGCTGGCATTGCTGCCAGACATGCTCCAGGCTGTGCATCAGGGCCCGGCGGTTGGGCAGCTCGGTCAGCACGTCCACGTTGGCCATGCGGTCCAGCAGCACCTGCTTGCGCTCGTGGCACATCATCACAAAGCCGGTGGACTTGAAGTGCATGGCGATACTGAGGATGACGAAGGACAGCAGCAGCGGTGGGGTGGAGGCTGCCGTGTCGCGCAGCGTGAGCGACACGGCCGGGGTGTGCAGGCGCAGCAGCAGGGCTGCGGCAAACATCAGGGTGCCCACGATCAGCACCATGGTGCCGCGGTTCATGGCTTCGGCGCGGCGCAGGGTCAGCAGGTACAGGGCCCAGATTTCATAGCCCAGGAACAGGCTGCTGATGAGCTGCACGCGCAGCGACGCGGAGATGCTGTCCATGGACAACCCCAGCACGGAAACAATGGGCAGCACCACCAGCAGCGCGTACGGTGGGCGCAGTTGGTGGAAGCGGTGCAGGGCCCAGATCCAGCAGCTTTGCCCGCAGGCAAAGAAGCCGTAGGCCGCCAGAAACCAGCGCACGTGCCCGGCCGACGCCATCAGGCTGATCGACAGATAGGTCATGCCGTAGCACACCAGGGTGGCTACCGTCTGCGGAGCGCCCTCGTGCCGGTGGGTGCGCCCCACAAATGCCACCATGCAGGCCGCAGTCACCGAGGACAAGGCGATCATGAAGGCAATGGTCATCAGATCCGGCATTTACAACTCCCTGGCGCCGCAGACGCCAGCAAGGGTGGGGTGACACGCGTGTTCCGGCCATAGCCAGGGTCAGAGCGTTGCCGATCCGGCCTACCGGCGGCGCCAGGGAACTGCCAGCGCTTTGACGCCCTGGTCTGGGATCGCGTACCGCGTGCTCAGGGTCCAACTGCGGTCGCCGGGCCCTTCATCCTGTCAACGGCTGGTGCTGCACGCCTTTCACCACAGACCCGCAGTTCAGAAACCGAATGTGAACATGCACTACGCGATGTTTCCAAATTGGATTTTGTTTCGAAATGTGTTAATTGACGTGGTGTAGTGAAAAGTCTTGACTTCACATCAGCCGGCACAGCGATCTGCCTCTGTGGCCTTTACCTGCAGCGCCCGGTCACGGCCTGCGCGCACCGGCAGGCGCGAGGCGTGGCGGGTGGATCTGGTGGCCGTTGTCCATAGCCAGGCTTACTGCGACTGGGCCACAAAGATGTCGATGCTATGGTTTTTGGCACGGCCCCAGGCGGATTCGTTGGAGGCCACGGGTTCGCGGGCGCCCCGGCCTTCGGTCTGGATGCGTGGGCCGCGCACGCCCTGGTTGAAGATGTAGTCGCGGGCGGCGTTGGCGCGGTTCAGGGACAGCGGGTCGTTGATGTGCGCGCCGCCCGTGCTGTCGGTGTGGCCGGCGATGATGACCTGGGTGCCGGGATTGCGCCGCAGGCTGTCGGTAAAACTGTTGAGCACCGGGCGGAACTGGCTCTTGATGGTGGCGCTGTTGTTGTCGAACGAGATGTCGCTGGGGATGGCCAGCTGCAGGTGGTTGTCCGCCGTGCGCGACACCGTCACGCCGGTGCCACGCGTGGCGGCTTCCAGCTCCTGGCGCTGGCGTTCCATGTTGGCCGACCAGATGTAGGTGCCCACGCCCCCCACGGCCGCGCCGATCAGTGCGCCCGTACCGGCCTTGCCGCCCGTGGCCTTGGCGATGCCGGCGCCGGCCAGCGCGCCAATGCCCACGCCCAGGGCGGTGTTGCGCTGGGTGTCGGCCATGGTTTCACACCCGGTCAGCGCGACGGCGGTGGCCAAGGCCAGAGCGGCAGCGGTGGTATTTCGCAATGTATTTCTCCTTGTTACAAAATCGAAGAATCAAAACGTATAGCAATTCACTTCGAGCCAATAACAAAAAACCACGGATTGACCAGGGGTTGGATGGGCCTCGGTGGCGCAGGGAATCGGTTTGACGGCGGGCAATGCGCTGACATACATTGCTTTCAAACCTCGCTAGAGGGGGAAAAGGGAGGTCGTGCATGCACAAGCAACATGAACACCATGTCCAGCCCGAAATGGCCTGGACCGACCTGTGGCCCGTGAATGCGCCTGCCAGGGCCACGGGCTGGAGCGAAACACTGCCCCCGGGGCTGTGCGTGGTGGTGGACGACACCGGCGACGAGGCCGCCCGCTGGATGCCGGTGCTGGCTGGCCATGCGCTGCCCGCCCACGGCCAGGTGCGCTGCGCTGGCGTCTGCAGCCAGGAAGACCCCCAGGCCTACACCGACCAGGTGTACTGGCACAACCCGCGCCAGCCACTGCACGACCGTGAGATGTCCGCCCAGCAATGGCTGCAGACCCTGGCCAGCCACTGGCCCAGCTGGAGCGATGCAGACTGCCGCCAGCATTGCGAAGGCTTTGCCCTGCAAACCCACCTGTCCAAACCGCTGTGGCACCTGTCGACCGGCAGCCTGCGCAAGCTGGGGCTGGTGGCGGCCCTGTGTTCGGGCGCACGCCTGACCCTGATCGAAGAGCCGATCGCCGGTCTGGACAGCGACGGCATCCACTACCTGTGCCAGGCCCTGGACGCGCTGGAAGACCGCCTGGCCGATCCGGCACAGCCACCGCGCTGGGTGCTGGTGGCGCACTGGGAGCCACTGCCGCATGTGCTGTGGGACGAGGTGCTGGCCTTCCCGCTGCTGCCCGAGGCGGACAGCGCCCCGCAGGCCGGGCCTGGCGATCTGCACCGGCAGCAGAACCTGCTGTTCGACGAAAACCCCTGAGGAATCAACTGCCGCCTGCGCTGCGATTTCAGGCGTAGGCCTGCTTCGTCACGGCACGACGTAGCCCAGCACCGCGACGTAGTGGGCTAGGCTGCCGGCAATCACGAACAGGTGCCAGATGCCATGGAAATGGCGCACGCGCCCATCCAGCACGAAGAACACCACGCCGACGCTGTACAGCGCCCCGCCAGCGGCCAGCCAGGCAAAGCCCGCAGGGCCCAGGGCCTGCAGCAGCGGGCCGGTGGCCACTAGGGCGACCCAGCCCATCACTGCATAGATCACCAGGGAGCGCACGCGTGCCGCGTTGCGGGGCTTGATTTCCTGCAGCATGCCCAGCACGGCCAGGCCCCAGACCACGCCAAACAGGCTCCAGCCCCAGGCTCCGCGCAGGCTGATGAGGCAAAATGGCGTGTAGCTGCCGGCAATCATCAGGTAGATGCTCAGGTGGTCGCACTTGCGCAGGATGCGCTTGGCCCGCCCGCGCACGCTGTGGTAGACGGTGGAGATGGCATACAGCAGCACCATGGCCGTGCCGTAGATGGCCACGCTGGTGATGGCCTGGGCGTCGGCACGCAGGCTGGCGGTGACGATCAGCCACGTCGCCCCCGTCAGCGCAAACACGGCGCCGACCAGGTGGGACCAGGCGTTGAAGCGTTCTCCGGGGTACATGCCTGCCATCTTGGCGGCGGCTGCCAGAAATGCAAGCCGGGCGAGGGGCCATCGCGCTGTCAGCGCCAGGCCGGGGGCGCTTGGCCGTGCGGGTGTGACAGCCGCGCAAAAAAGCCCGTGCAAGGCACGGGCCGTGTCAGGGGCGGATGCAGGTCTTAGAGGCTGAGGGCCAGCACATCGCTTTCTACGCAGACGCCGTTGTCCAGACTGGCGCGCACGACGAAGCCTTCGTCGATGGCCACCAGCTGTGCGCTGTCGACGTGGAAGCCCTGGTGGCCCTGGGCGTTTTGGAACGTGAAGTGGCCGCGCAGCGGCAGGTCGGCGGCGCATTCCATGTCGACCTGGGCATGCTGCCCGGTCAGCCACTGGCGGGCGGATTGCAGCGTGGCAGCCACGGGCAGGCACTCGGCAGGGATGTCGATGTGGGCGGTGCGGGTGGTGGCGTCACCGCTGAGGCCCTCGAGTTCGCCGATGGTGAAGAACGCCAGTTCAAAGCTTTGCGTGGACATGGAGGCAATCAGATGCTATGAAAAAGAGTGCATTGTGCGTCCACTGAATGCGCGCTGCAGCCTGGTTGGCGTGAAATTGCTAGGCCCACAAAGCACGCAGCCCCGGCGCAAGCGCACGGGGCTGTGGGGCGGCCCAGGCTGGTGGCCTGGGCTCGGAAGCGGCGGACGCTTAGGCGCCCAGCTTCAGGGCACCCTTCATGATGAAGGAGTGGCCAGGGAAGGAGCAGAAGTAGGTGTAGTCGGTACCGGCCTTCAGCTTGGCCACGTCGATGGTCATGCTGGTGGTCTCTCCGCCGCCGATCACCTTGGTGTGGGCGATCACGCGGGTGTCACCGGCCTTCACGTAGTCGGCTGCAGCGCCGGCCTTCATGCCGTCGGCGGCCGTGGCCGTGGCGTCGGCGGTGGTGGTCAGCACCATGTTGTGGCCCATGGAGGACTTGGGCATCTTGCCCACGTGCTTCAGGGTCACGGTGTAGCTCTTGCAGGACTTGGGCACTTCAATGTTCTTCACATTGAATTGCATTTGGTCGTTACCTTCGACGGTCACGGCGCAGTCGGCAGCCATGGCAGGTGCAGCAATGCCACCAGCGGCCAGCAGGGCCAGCGTCATCAGAGTCTTTTTCATAGCGCGAATCCTTCCGAATCAATCAGTGAAGTGAGAGGTGCTCGGCAGACGTGAAGCCAGGGCTCCAGCTGTCCAGTCAACACTTATTTTGATGCTGAATTTACAGGTTTGGGTGAAATAGCCGCCTGAAGACTTAGATCGGGTCGATTTTTACCCCGGGACATGACGCGGATCAATAAATGCCGACCCCAGGGTGTCGAATCGCAGATGTGGGGTATTGATAAGTGAGCGTGCTGCGCTTACCCATTCAAGGTTTGGCAGCATTTCGTCCGTGAGACCTAGGCTTTTAAGGCGCTTGATGCTCACTTTTTTAATAGCCTTTATACGAATGCAGTCTCTGCACGGGCCTCCGGGGTGGTGCGGGCACGGGCCAGGGCCTGGATGCGCGCCTGGGTGGAGGCGAGGTCGAAGGGCGGGGCATCGGCGCCATCGCTGCCGCTGTCGGGCTGGCAGGTGTTGCGACCGTCCAGGCACAGGGGCAGGTTGCCCAGCGCTTCGGGGCCGGACAGCGGGGTGCAGGCTTCCAGCTTGATGCGGTGCAGCCATTCGTCTGCCAGGTTGTAGACGTAGCGCATGGGCAAGGCCTGGCCTTGCAGCAGCTGGCCCAGGCTGTAGCGGCGGGCGTCCATGGTCGGATCTTCGGGCCAGTCGGGGTTGGGCTGGCCGTAGCGTTGGTCGGCGATCTCGAACAGGTAATCGTGGCGCGGGCTCCAGCCCATGGCGGCCTGGATCAGCCGGTGCAGTTGCGCCAGGTTGGTGCAGTCGCTGACCACCAAGCGGCGCCAGATGGCGGGTTTGATGTCGCACAGCTGAATGTGCAATTGGTAGCTGTGGCGTATTTTGGGCATGGTCCTCTCCTCCTGGGGCGTGGCGGCGGTGCTGCAGCCTCGTCCGTGTGTCGGTTGTACCCCAGGCATGCAAGGCCGGTGGCGACTGCGGGTAAGTACTGGTTGCCGGTGTACTGGGGTTTGGGGCGACCCTGTGCACGCAGCTAGCGCTTGTGCTTGTGTTTGCGCACGGCCGTGCGCTGAATGGGATAGATGGTGCCTGGGGGCGGCTGGCCTGGCCCAAGACCGGGTGCAAAAAAAGGCACCCGCAGGTGCCTTGGTCCGCTGTGCTGGCAACGGTGTCAGTCGACGCTGGCGCCGGAGGCCTTGACCACGGGCTCGTACTTGGCGCGCTCGGCGGCCATGAAGTCGCCGAACTGCTTGGCCGTGGTGGGCACGGGCTCGGCCATCAGGGTGGCAAAGCGCTTCTGGGTTTCGGGGTCCTTCAGGGCTTCGGTGAAGGCCTTGTTCAGCTTGTCGATCACGTCGGCCGGGGTGCCGGCCGGTGCCACCAGGCCCCACCAGGTGTCGATGGCGAAGCCGGGGATGCTCTTGGACAGCGCGGGCACACCGGGCAGCAGTGGGCTTTCGGCGGCGGTGGTCACGGCCAGGGCCTTGAGCTTGCCGGACTTGATGTTGGCCGAGGCCGCAGCCAGGTTGTCGATGTTGAAGTCCACCTCGCGCGCCAGCAGGGCCAACTGCGCGGGGTTGGCGCCACGGTAGGGAATGTGCACGGCGGTGAAGCCCATGCCCTGCTTGAACATTTCACCGGCCAGGTGGCCCGAGCTGCCATTGCCGCCGCTGCCGTAGCTGAGCTTGCCAGGGTGCGACTTGGCGTAGGCGACCAGGTCGGCGACGGAGTTGATGTTCAGCTCCTTGGCGCGTTCGGTGTTCATCACCAGCACATTGGGCACGCGCACCATCTGGGTGATGGGGGCAAAGTCCTTGGCGGCGTCGAAGGGCAGCTTTTTGTACAGCCAGGGGTTCACGCCGTGGGTGGCGGTGGCGGCCAGGCCGATGGTCTTGCCATCGGGGGCGGCCTTGGCAATGGCGTCCACGCCGATGTTGCCGCCCGCGCCGGGCTTGTTTTCCACGATCACGGTGCCCAGGCTTTCGCGCACGCGTTCGGCCAGGGCCCGCGAGGTGACATCCAGCGGGCCGCCGGGTGCATAGGGCACGATCAGGCGGATGGGCTGCTCAGTTGCTTGGGTCAAAGGAGAGGCCATTGCTGCGGCAAGGGCCACGGAGGACAGCAGGATGTTTCGACGGTTCATGTCGGACATTGTGCAAGATTCATGTCGTCCAGTGATGGCATGGGGTGGGTTTTGGATTTTTGTTGCAGGCGATGCGAGGAAGTTGCGTGTTTTGTGCGTCATGGGGCAGTCTGCGCACTTTTGGTGCGCACTACTACCAAGACCCTGCGTTGTCCAGTACGGGGTTTTGTATGCAATCGTAAGGTGCAGCAAAAAGGCCGCTCCGGGCGGCCTTGGTGTGCAGTGGCGGCTCCGGATCAGTGGTCGGCAGCGCTGGTGAAGGCGTCGGCGAAGAAGGCCTCTTCGGGCAGGGCGCGCTGGCCGATGTAGCTGGTGCGCGCCGCATCCACCACCACGGGGGCGCCGCAGGCATAGACCTCGTGCCCGGAGAGGTCGGCAAAGTCATCCAGCACGGCCTGGTGTACATAGCCGGTGCGGCCAGTCCATTGGTCTTCGGGCAGGGCGTCGGACACCACGGGCACATAGCGCAGATGGGGCATGCTGGCCTGCAGGGCCAGTAGCCAGCTGTGCATGTACAGGTCCTCGGGGCGGCGGCCACCCCAGTACAGGCTGATGGGGCGGGTGATGCCCTGGTGCTGCATGTGCTCCAGCAGCCCCTTGATGGGCGCAAAGCCGGTGCCGGAAGCCAGGAACACCAGGGGCTTGTCGGAGTCTTCGCGCAGGAAGAAGCTGCCGAACGGGCCTTCAACGCGCAGGATTTCCTTTTCCTTCATGCCGCCGAACACATGGTCGGTGAACAGGCCGCCCGGCATGTGGCGGATGTGCAGTTCCACGCCGGGCGTGGTGGCCTGCACGTGGGGGGCGGTGGCCATGGAGTAGGCGCGGCGCGAGCCATCGCGCAAGATGAATTCCAGGTACTGGCCGGCAAAGTACTTGAACACGGTGTTGGCGGGCAGTTGCAGCTGCACGCGCATGACGTCGTGCGACAGCTTGTCCAGCGCGCTCACGCGCACCGGCATCTTCTTGATGGGCGGGGCGTTGACATCCGTCACCTGGCGCGACTCCAGCACCACGTCGCTGTGCGCCGTGGCGCGGCAGGTCAGCACATAGCCATCGGCCAGTTCCTGGGCGGACAGCGCCTTGTCGGAGTGGCTGTCGTGCGTGACCTCGCCGCTGAGCTTCTTGCACTTGCACGAGCCGCAGGCACCATCCTTGCAACCATAGGGCAGGCCCACGCCGGCACTGATGGCGGCAGCCAAAATGGTCTCGCTGTCGGTGGCTGCAAATGCGCGGCCGCTGGGTTGCACGGTGATCTGGAAGGCGGGGGCAGTCATCTTCTGGCTATCCTTGGTGGTTGCTCCGCCAGCACCTGTGTTGCAGGGCGCTGGCCTACGACAGACGTTACAAATGCAAGGGGCCGCAATGGTTGCGGCCCCTGCATGGCTTATCTATGGGGATGCCCGATTTTGCCTCCAAACCAATTTCCTCCGCGCGCACTGCCTGCCCGTTTTCGCCGCACGCGTGTGCTGATCGTCGGCTGCGGTGATGTCGGCCAGCGCGTGGCGCGCCAGTGGCAGGCCCAGGCCGGGCGCACCGGCCGGCACGGGCCGCGGGTGCTGGCGCTGACGTCGTCGCCCGACAAACGGTCGGCCCTGCAGGCCCTGGGCATCACGCCGTTGCTGGGCAATCTGGACGATGCGCGCAGCCTGCGCCGCCTGCGCGGCGTGGCGCAGCGTGTGATCCACCTGGCGCCCCCGGCCAGCCAGGGCGCGCGCGATGCACGCACGGCCCGCTTGCTGCGGGCGCTGGGCCCGGCACCGCAGGGCCTGGTCTATGGTTCGACCACCGGGGTCTATGGCGATTGCGACGGGGCCTGGGTGGACGAAACCCGGGCGCTGCAGCCGGGCACCGAACGCGCCGGCCGCCGTGTGGATGCCGAGCAGCAGCTGCGGGCCTGGGGGCGGCGCAGCGGTGCGCGGGTGAATGTGCTGCGCATTCCCGGCATCTATGCGCCGGACCGCGAGGGCGGCACACCGCAGGGCCGCCTGCGCAAGGGGCTGCCAGTGCTGCGCCAGGCGGACGATGTGTTCACCAACCACATCCACGCCGACGATCTGGCGCAGGCCCTGCGCGCCGCCCTGTGGCGCGGCCGGCCCCAGCGCGTCTACAACATCTGCGACCACACCGAGTTGCGCATGGGCGACTACTTTGACCTGGCGGCGCAGATCTACGGTCTGCCGCAGCCTGCGCGCCTGTCGCGCCAGGAGGCACAGCAGGTGTTGCCGCCGATGATGCTGAGCTTCATGAGCGAATCACGCCGGCTGCGCAATACGCGCATGCTGCGGGAGCTGCGTGTGCGCCTGGCCTGGCCCACGGTGGCCGAGGGGCTGGCGGCCGGTCAGGGGCGGGGGTAGGTGTTGCCCTTGCCGTCGTAGCAACGGAACACATTGCAGTTGTAGCCGTCGGCCTTGGTGTCGGGTGGCTGCGGCGGTGGAGGTGGTGGAGGCCGCCCATGCGGTGGCCGCGGCGGGTAGAACGGCCCATAGCTGGGCACCACCACCGGTGGGCTGCTGGGCGGCACCTGCACGATGACCGGCGGCTGGGGGCGCTGGGCCGCCTGCTCGGCCGCGCGGGCCGCG
>NZ_JAZHFR010000097.1:0-11994 GCF_036541385.1 Comamonas sp. GCA5
TTCGTCAAACGGGTTCATGCTCATCTTGACGTTGGCGATGTCCACGCCTGTGCCGTCGGACTTCACGCGGACTTTGACGTTGTAGTCCACCACGCGCTTGACTGGAACCAATACCTTCATGGTTTTGCTCTTTCAATGATTGTTGGTTAAAACGGTCACCAACGCTTATACAGCAAGCGCTGGCAGCTATGAATTCAGTATTTCAAAATACCGCCATCACGTTGGGTGAACCCTGCGCGATGGCGGCCCTGCCCGCCGCCCTGGCGGGCGGCTGGGGCGCTCACAGACTCACTCCGCTGCCATCCCCTTTTCACGCACCACCTTGCTCCACTTGGCGTAGTCGGTGGTCAGGCTTTGCTGCAGCTGGGCAGCGGGCAGGTAGCGGGCAATCGCGCCGGCGCCCAGGATGCGGTCCTGCACGGCCTTTTGCGACAGGATTTCCTTGAGTTCCTTGTTCAAGCGCTCGACCACGGCCGGGGGCAGGCCCTTGGGGCCGAGGAAGGCGCCCAGGGACACGGCGGAGAAACCATGGATGCCTTGTTCGGCGATGGTCTTGACCTCGGGGATCATGGCCACGCGCTCGGGCGAGCCCACGGCCACAGCCACCAGCTTGCCGGACTTGATGTGCGGCAGGGCCGCGACCAGGTCGGCGTACATGATGGGCACCTGGCCACCGATGGTGTCGGTGATGGCGGGCACACCGCCCTTGTAGGCCACGTGCTGCATGTCGAACTTGCCCAGGTCCTTGAGCAGTTCCATGCTCATGTGGCCAAAGCTGCCGGCGCCGCTGGTGGTGTAGTTCAGGGCCCCCTTTTGCGCACGCGCGGTGTCGATCAGCTGCTGCAGCGTGGTCACGCCGGGCAGCTTTTCGGGGTTGACGACCATCACGATGGGCAGGTCGTAGATCATGGCGATGGGGGTGAAGTCCTGCGTCACCTCGTAGCCGGTGTTCTTGTAGAACAGCGGCGCGAACAGCGTGGGCGTGGCCAGGGTCATCAGCGTGTAGCCATCGGGGGCGGCGCGCTTGACCTGGCCGGCTGCGATGGCGCCCGAGGCACCGGACTTGTTTTCCACGATGATGGGCTGGCCCAGACGATCGGACAGTTCCTTGCCCACGATGCGCGAGACCACGTCGGTGGGGCCGCCCGGTGGGAAGGGCACGATCAGGGTGATGGGCTTGGTGGGCCAGGCGGCCTGGGCCCAGGCGGAACCGGCCACCACGGTGGCTGCGGCGGCCAGCGCCAGGCGTCGGGTCATGGGGTGTGCGTACATTGCTTTGTCTCCTGTTTGGTTGTCATGCATGCGCAGGGCCAGGCCCTGCGCGGGGGTGTCAGTCCACCCGGGCGTCGGCCACTTCGATCAGCGACTTCCACACGGGTGCGGCCTGGGCATAGGTCTTGGCAAAGCCTTCGGGGCTGCTGAAGACGGGCAGGAAGCCTGCGCCGTCGATGCGCTCCTTGACCTTGGGGTCCTGCGCGGCGTCCTGGATGGCGGCGGACAGCACGTCCACCACGTCCTTGGGCGTGCCGGCAGGCAGGGCCATGCCGACAAAGCCGGCGATGGCGTAGGCGTCATCGGTCACGCCCTGCTCGTAGATGGTGGGCAGCTGGGGCAGCACGGACATGCGGCTCTTGCCGGTCACGCCGATGGCTTTGAGGCGGCCGCTGTCGATGAAGGGCTTGGTGTTCTGCGCGCTGGAGAAGCACAGTTGCAGCTGGCCGCCGATCAGCTCCTGGATCATGGGCGCCTCGCCCTTGTAGGCGACGTGGGTCATGTCGGCATCCATGCTCTTGCTCATGTAGGCACCGCCCAGGTGGGCGTACGAGCCCACGCCCCAGGAGCCATAGGACACCTTGCCCTTGTGGGCCTTCACCCAGGCCAGCAGCTCCTTCATGTTGTTGGCCGGCACCGAGGGGTGGACCACCAGGGTCACCGGGGCCGAGGCCAGCAGGGACAGCATCAGCAGGTCCTTCTGCGGGTTGTAGGCCATCTTGGTGTACAGGAACTGGTTGATCAGCAGCGAGGTGCTGAGCGAGACCACGACGTTGTAGCCATCCGGGGCCGACTTGGCGACCATGTCCGTGCCCAGCATGGCCGAGGCACCGGCCTTGTTCTCCACGATGACGGGCTGGCCCAGCTTCTTGGACATGGCCTCGGCCAGCACGCGCGCCACGATGTCGGTGGCGCCGCCGGGATTGAAGGGCACGATGAAGCGCACGGGCTTGTTGGGGTAGGCGGCCTTGGCCCAGGCGGGCAGGCCGCCCAGGCTGGTGCCGGCGGCCGCGGCCGTGGCGGCCAGGAACTGGCGGCGGGGGATGGTGATACGGTCCATGTGATTGTCTCCCTGTTGAACGGAACGGTGGAAGCCGGCCCTCGGTCCTTGCCGCGCAGCCCTCTGGTGGGTCCGTCGCAGGCGGTCCGGCTTGGCAAAAATCAGCCTTGTTGCTCGGGCAGCGTCAGCACGCCCTTGTCCTTCAGCGCCTGCAGCTGTGCATCGCTCATGGACAGCAGTTGCTGCAGCACTTCGCGCGTGGCCTCCCCCAGGGTGGGCGGGGCGTTGCGAATCGGCAGGCGCTGGCCATCCAGGCGGTATGGCGGCGCAAACACCCAGGTCTGGCCGGCCACGGGGTGCGGCATCTGGTGGAACATGCCGGCCTGCTGCGTGCGCTGGCTGGTCAGGGCCTCGTGCAGGCCCGCCACCTCGCCGCAGGGGATGCCCACGGCGTGCATGCGGTCCAGCAGCTGCTGGCGCGGATGGCTGGCGATGATCTGCTTGAGCATGGGCAGCACTTCGAGGCGGTTGCGCGCCCGCTCCACGTTGGTGGCGTAGCGGGGGTCTTCGAAGATGTCGGGACGGTCGATGACGTGGCGGCAGAAGGCCTCGAACTGGCGGTTGTTGCCCACGCCGATGATCAGCGGACCGTCGGCCGCCTCGAACAGGCCGTAGGGCACGATGGACGGGTGGGCGTTGCCGTAGCGCTGGGTGTCGTGGCCCAGCAGCATGGCATCCAGCGCGTAGTAGCCGTTGATGGTGATGCCGCAGTCGTACAGCGCCAGCTCGATCTGGCGGCCCCGGCCATTGCGGCTGCGGCGGTACAGCGCCGCCAGCACGGCCTGGGCGGCGTACATGCCGGTCATCAGGTCGACCACGGCCACGCCGAACTTCAGCGGGGGCGTGCCCTCCTCGCCGTTGATGGCCATCAGGCCGGCCTCGGCCTGGATCACCAGGTCGTAGCCGGGGCGCTTGGCCTCGGGGGTGTCGCTGTTGTAGCCGGCCACACTGCAATAGATCAGGTCGGGCTTGATGGACTTGAGCTTGTCGTAGCCCAGGCCCAGCTTGTCGGCACCGCCGTGCTTGAAGTTGTGGATCACCACGTCGAACTGCGGCAGCAGGTCATAGATGATCTGCACGCCTTCGGCGCTTTGCAGGTCCAGCGTGATGGACCGCTTGTTGCGGTTCATGCTGTTGTAGTAGGTGGTCTCGGTCTGGCCGATGCGCATGCCCCAGTCGCGCGTGTCATCGCCGCGGCCGGGGTGCTCCACCTTGATGACTTCGGCACCGAAGTCGGCCAGCACCTGGCCACACAAGGGGCCGGCAAACACCCGCGACAGATCGAGCACGCGCACGCCTTCCAGCGGAAAGTCGATGTCGTCGGGCAATGGTTGGGTGGTCATGTGAGGGTCTCCCTGGGCCTGTGGTTCTGGTGTTTACTGCGTCAGCGGCACGCTGGGTGCCTGGCGGAAGCTGGGGGCGCGCTTTTCCAGGAAGGCACCGATGCCTTCGCGCGACTCGGCGGTCTCTTGCGACTGCACCATGTAGCGGGCTTCCAGCTCCAGCTGTGCTTCCAGCGTGTTGCGGGGGGCCTGGCGGCACAAGTCCTTGATGCGCGCCATGGCCAGCTCGGGGCCCTGGGCGATCTGCTGCGCCAGCGCCAGCGCCAGCACGATGGCCTGGCCGGGTTCGGCCAGGCGGTTGACGGCGCCCAGGCGCTCCATGCGCTCGCCGCTGATGCGCTCGCCGGTCAGGCACAGCTCGGTCAGCACCTGGCGCGAGACGAATTCAGACAGGAAGGCGGTGGCGCCGCCATCGGGCGTCAGGCCGACCTTCACATAGGCCACGGAGAACACGCTGTCGCGCGCGGCCACCAGCATGTCGCAGGCCAGCGCCAGCGACAGGCCGGCACCGGCCGCCGCGCCTTCGACCGCCGCAATGACGGGCTTGGGGCAGTCGCGCACGGCGCGGATCAGGTCGTGCAGGCCTTCCAGCTTTTCGCGGCGCTGCTCCACGGGCAGCTCGCGGCGCTTGGCCAGCTGACGCAGATCGCCACCGGCACAGAAATGCCCGCCTTCGCCGGTCAGGATGACCGCGCCGATGCTGGCATCGGCCGCGGCGTCCGCCAGCGCGGTGGTGACGGCCGCATAGAACTCGGGCGACAGCGCGTTGCGCGCGGCCACGTTGTTGTTGGAGAGGATGAGCACATTCCCCTCGCGACGAATCAGCAATGCATCGTTCACCGCATGTCTCCTTGGCTTGTTGTCGTGGTCGGTGGGTGCCGGGGCCGGCCGCCCGGGCGCACAGCGCCCGGGCGGCCTGGGACTCAGACGGCCTGGCTCAGCGCCATGAAGCGCGCCAGGTGGTGGTCTTCGTCACCGAACTGGTGGTCGATCATGACCAGGCGCTTGGCGTAGTGCGCCAGGGGCAGCTCCCAGGTCATGCCGATGCCGCCGTGCATCTGGATGCTTTCCTCGGCCACCAGCGTGCCCGCGTAGCCCACGGTGTACTTGGCCGCGGCCAGCATCTTGGCGCGCTCCACGCCCTGGGCGTTGTCGATGGCATCGGCCGCGTTGATCACGGTCGAACGCACCTGCTCCACCTCCAGCAGCAGATCGGCCATGCGGTGCTGCAGGGCCTGGAAGGTGCCAATGGCCACGCCGAACTGCTTGCGGGTCTGCAGATACTCCAGCGTGTACTGCTTGGCCACGTCCATGGCGCCCAGGGCCTCGGCCGCCAGCGCCAGCAGGGCATAACCCTGGATGTGCTCCAGCAGGCCATAGCCTTGGCCTTCGGCCCCCAGCAGGGCGTCGGCACCCAGCTGCACGTTGTTGAAAGTCAACTCGGCGGCGCGGCCACCTTCAAAGCAGCTGTAGCCGCGCTTGCCGATACCGGCCGTGGTGCCATCCACCAGGAACAGGCTGATGCCGGCTTCGTCGAAGGCACCACCGGCCGTGCGTGCCGACACCAGCAGCAGGTCGGCCTTTTCGCCCAAGGCCACCACGCTCTTGGCGCCGTTCAGCACCCAGCCCGTGGCGGTCTTGGCGGCCGTGGCGGTGACCTTGTTCAGCTCGTAGTGGCTGCCGGGTTCATCGTGCGCCAGGGCGGCGATCACGCCGCCGGCGATGATGTCGTCCAGGCGCTGCTTTTGCGATTCGGTGCCCGCGGCAATCAGCGCCTGGCCCACGACCAGGGCGCCCAGCAGGGGCTCGGCCACCAGGCCGCGGCCCAGCGATTCGAACACCACGCTGATGTCAAAGCCCGAGCCGCCAAAGCCGCCTGCGTCTTCAGGAAACAGCGCGCCGATGGCGCCCAGTTCCGCAAACTGGGCGTACAGCGCGGGGCTGTGGCCTTCGTCGCCATAGGCCAGCTGGTTGCGGTGCTCGATGTCGTACTGCTCCGCCACGAAGCGGTTCAGGCTGTCCGCCAGCATGCGGCGGTCTTCGGTGTGTGTGAAGTTCATGACAAATTCTTTCTACCCAACAGGTCATCTATCCAGATCGCTCGGCATCACCGCTTTCGAGGGAGACACCGAGCAAGAGCCGCCTCGCAGCAAGGGTGTCGTCCCCCTTGGGGGAAGGCGCGCAGCGACTCAGGGGGGTGGACATTTACAAGCCCAGGATCATCTTGGAGATGATGTTTTTCTGAATTTCGTTGGAGCCGCCGAAGATCGACAGCTTGCGGTAGTTGAAGTAGTTGGCCGCTGCGGTGGCCGCTTCGTCGATACCGCCCACAGGCGCTTCGTCGTAGCCTTCGTACTGGGCCGCATCAATGTAGGGCGTGGCGTACACACCCATGGCGCGGCGGATCAGCGACAGGATTTCCTGGCGAATCTCGGTGCCGCGGATCTTCAGCATGGAGCTTTCCGCACCGGGCACACCGCCACCGGCCACGGCGGCGATCACGCGCAGGTTGGTGGTCTTCATGTTTTCCAGGTCGATCTCGACGCGCGCCATGCGGGCGGCGAACAGCGGGTCCTGGTTCAGTGGCTGGCCGTTCTTGTGCACCTTGGCGGCGATGACCTTGAGCTTGGCCAGCGCCGAGATGCAAAAGCCCACGCCGGCGATGCCGGTGCGCTCATAGGTCAGCAGGTACTTGGCATAGGTCCAGCCCTTGTTCTCTTCACCCACCAGGTTTTCGACGGGCACCTTCACGTCGGTGAAGAAGACCTCGTTGACTTCCTTGTCGCCGTCCAGCGTGCGGATGGGGCGCAGCTCCACGCCGGGGGTGTTCATGTCCACCAGCAGGAAGCTGATGCCGGCCTGGGCCTTGGCGTCCTTGTTGGTGCGCACCAGGCAGAAGATCATGTTGGCGTGCTGGCCCTGGGTGGTCCAGGTCTTCTGGCCGTTGACGATGTAGTGGTCGCCGTCGCGCACGGCCGTGGTTTTGACCGAGGCCAGATCGGAGCCCGCTCCGGGTTCCGAATAGCCCTGGCACCACCAGTCATCGCCGTTCAGGATGCGGGGCAGCCAGTACTTCTTCTGCGCCTCGCTGCCGTACTTGATCAGCACCGGGCCCAGCATGTTCACGCCAAACGGCACGATGCGCGGGCCACCGGCCAGCGCACACTCGGTGTCGAAAATGAACTTTTCCACAGCACCCCAGCCGGGGCCACCGTATTCCTTGGGCCAGTGGTTGGCGTACCAGCCGCGCTCGTTCAGGATGGCGTGCCACTCAGACTGGTCTTCCTTGGTCAGACGCTGACCGGCCTTGACCTTGTGGGCAATGCGCGCGGGCAGCTTGTCCTTCAGGAAGGCCTGCACTTCGGCGCGGAACGCCTCTTCTTGGGGGGTGAATTGCAAATCCATTGCGATGTCCTCAGTAATCCGTGGCGCGGTGCGCCGTCAAACTTCAAATCTGTATGCCCTGCCGCGCAGGGCGTGATCAAAAGATCTCAAACAAGCCCGCTGCGCCCATGCCACCGGCAATGCACATGGTCACCACGCCGTACTTGACCGACGGGTCCTTGGCCTTGCGGCGCTGGCCTTCCAGCAGGATGTGGCCGGCCAGGCGCGCGCCAGTCATGCCAAACGGGTGGCCGATGGAGATGGCGCCGCCATTGACGTTCAGGCGTTCGGTGGGAATGCCCAGCTGGCGCTGGCAGTACAGGGCCTGCGAGGCGAAGGCCTCGTTCAGCTCCCACAGGTCGATGTCGTCCACGGTCAGGCCGTGGCGTGCCAGCAGCTTGGGCACGGCAAACACGGGGCCAATGCCCATCTCGTCAGGCTCGCAACCGGCCACGGCAAAGCCACGGAAGGCACCCAGCGGCTGCAGGCCCAGGCGCTCGGCCACCTTGGCCTCGACCACCACGCAGGCACTCGACCCGTCGGACAGCTGCGAGGCATTGCCCGCGGTGATGAAGTTGCCGGGGCCTTTCACCGGCTCTAGCTTGGCCAGCCCTTCCAGCGTGGTGCTGGCACGGTTGCAGTTGTCCTGGGTGGCGATGACGTCACGGTAGGTGACTTCGCCGGTGTCCTTGTTCTTCTCCGCCATCTTCGTGGCGCAAGGAATGATTTCGTTGTCGAACAGACCAGCCGCCTGCGCGGCGGCGGTGCGCTGCTGGCTCAGCAGCGAGAAGGCGTCCTGGTCTTCGCGGCTGATGCGATAGCGCTTGGCCACCACGTCGGCGGTGTCGATCATGGCCATGAACAGCTCGGGCTTGCGCTCAACCAGCCAGGGGTCCATGTCGGTGGGCAAGTTGTTGCCCGCGCGGATGCCGGAGATGGTTTCCACGCCACCGGCAATCATGGCGTCCACACCTTCGGCCACCACGCGGCCCGCCGCGATGGCGATGGACTGCAGGCCCGAGGCGCAGTAGCGCGTGATGGTGGTGCCGGCAATGCTCAGCGGCAGCTCAGCGCGCAGCACGGTCTGGCGGCCTAGGTTGCGGCCCTGGAAGCCGTCGGGGTTGCCGCAGCCGAGGATCAGGTCCTCGATCATGGCGGGGTCCACGCCCGAGCGCTCCACCGCTGCCTTGACGGAAAACGCGGCCAGCTGGGCGGCGGGCGTGATGTTGAACTCGCCGCGGTGCGACTTGGTCAGCGGCGTGCGGGCGGTGGAAACGATGACGGCTTCGCGCATGGTGTGTTGTCTCGGTTGAATTGGTTTGGATAGCTGTCAGCGCTGTTGTTTCAAGTCTTTCCAATACTTTTGATATGGAAAGCCTGGTTGTTATTGCGCTTCCAGCTTCTCTTTTTGATGCCGCACCTTGAACGTGCGGCCCGGTGGCCTGGTTTTTGTGTGCCCCCGGTACTCCCTGATGGGCCTTGCGGCCCTTCCTCTTTGTGCGCCGCACGCGGCGGCGCACGCCGATCACGCTGCCTGACGGAGGCGGCGCCCTGTGCAGGTGGCCGCCCCTGGGCAGGCTTTAGTCCGCCTGGTTCAGGCTGTCAAAGTTCTTGCCTTCGGCGACCAGCTTTTTCAGCAGGGCGGCGGGCTTCCAGAACAGCGGGTCTTCCTGCTCGAACGCCTGGATGTCGGCCAGGATCTTGTCCAGGCCCTGCATGTCGGCCCACTTCATGGGGCCGCCGCGCCAGCGGGGGAAGCCGTAGCCGGAGATGAAGGTCACGTCCACATCCAGGGGACGCAGGGCGATTCCCTCTTCGACCACCTTGGCGCCTTCGTTGACCATGGCGGCCATGTAGCGGCGCATGATTTCCTCGGGGGTGAACTGGCGTGGCGTCACACCCTTCTTGGCGCGCTCGGCGTCGACAATCGCCAGCACTTCGGGGTCGGGCTGGCCGACGCGCGCGCCCTGCGGGTACAGGTAGAAGCCGCGGCCGGTCTTCTGGCCGAACCAGCCGTTCTCGCAGATGCGGTCGGCCACCTCGACGTAGCGCGCCTTGGGGTCACGCGTCGCGGCGCGGCGCTTGCGCGTGGCCCAGCCGATGTCACCGCCGGCCAGGTCGGTGACCTGGAAGGGGCCCATGGGGTAGCCAAAGCCGCGCACGGCCGCGTCGATCTCGTAGGGCGAGGCACCGTCTTCCAGAAGAAAGTCGGCGGCCTGCTTGTACACGGCCAGGATGCGGTTGCCGATGAAGCCATCGCAGACGCCGGCGCGCACGGGCACCTTCTTCAGCTTCTTGGCCAGCTCGAAGGCCGTGGCCACGACATCGGCGGAGACCTTGACGGGCACCACGATCTCCAGCAGCTTCATGATGTTGGCGGGGCTGAAGAAGTGCAGGCCGATCACGTCCTGCGGGCGGGCCGTGGCATCGGCAATCGCGTCGATGTCCAGGTAGGAGGTGTTGGTGGCCAGCACCGCGCCGGGCTTGCAGACGCGGTCCAGCTCCTTGAACACGGCCTTCTTGACCTCCAGGTCTTCGAACACGGCCTCGATCACCAGGTCCACGTCCTTCAGGTCGTCGTAGCTGGTCGAAGGGGTGTAGCGCGCCATGATGGCGGCCTTGCCCTCTTCCGTCATGCGGCCCTTGGCAATCAGGCCGTTGTAGACCTTTTCCACATTGGCCTGGCCCCGGGCGATGGACTCGGCATCGCGCTCGACCATGATCACGGGGTAGCCGGCGTCCAGCGCCGCCACGGTGATGCCGGCGCCCATGGTGCCGCCACCGATGATGGCCAGCTTGGCAAAGGCACGCGGTGCGGCGGCCTTGGCTTCAGGGATCTTGGCGGTCTCGCGCTCGGCGAAGAAGGCATGAATCAAGCCCTGGCGCTGGGGGCTTTCCAGGCACTGCACGAACAGGGCGCGTTCATGGGCCAGGCCCTGCTCGAACGGCAGGTTCACGGCGGCCTTGGCGCACTCGATGATCTTCAGCGGCGAGAACAGGCCACGCGCCTTCTTGGCGGTGTCGATGGCCAGGGCTTCCAGCTCGGCCAGGGCACCGACCTTGTCGGTGATCTCGATGTCGCGGGTGCGGCGCACGGGGGCGCCGGCCGCCAGCAGGCCGCGGGTATAGGCCAGGCCGGCGGCGGTCACATCGTCGCCTTCAACCAACTGGTCCACCAGGCCGGATGCCGCAGCGGCCTTGGCCGACAGGTGCTTGCCGCTGAGCATCAGCTCGGTGGCGGCCTTCACGCCCATCACGCGCGGGGCACGCTGGGTGCCGCCGGCGCCGGGCAGCAGGCCAAGGTTCACTTCGGGCAGGCCCAGCAGCGCCTTGGGCAGTGCCAGGCGGTAGTGGGCCGACAGCGCCACCTCCAGGCCGCCCCCCAGGGCGGGGCCGTGGATGGCCGCCACGACCAGCTTGGGGCTGGCTTCAATCGCGTTGCAGACCTCGGGCAGCGAGGGGGGCATGGCGGGCTTGCCGAATT
Organism: Comamonas sp. GCA5; assembly: GCF_036541385.1. Lineage (NCBI taxonomy): Bacteria > Pseudomonadati > Pseudomonadota > Betaproteobacteria > Burkholderiales > Comamonadaceae > Comamonas > Comamonas sp. GCA5. The sequence goes on from NZ_JAZHFR010000097.1 coordinate 10,544, forward strand.
CACGGATGTCGGCGCCGGCGATGAAGGCCTTGCCCTCACCGACGATCAGCAGGGCCTTCACGGCCGCATCGGCCGCAGCCTGCTCCACGGCGGCCAGCAAACCGGCGCGCACGGCCTGACCCAGTGCATTGACGGGGGGGTTGTGGATGCTGACCACCAGCACCTCGCCATCGAGGCGGGTTTGGACCACAGAAGCGGTGTTGTCGGAACTCATGCGCGTGTCTCCGGAAATCGGTTTTCAGGGAAAAGCCGTTTGTACTACGACAAAGGCTCTTTACAATCACCTCAATAATTGACAGAGCGTCAAATAAATTTAGACAATAACCAGGGAAAACCCGCAATGGACCTGCAGTCACTCACCCTGCTGGTGGAGATCATCGACAGCGGCAACCTCAGCCAGGCCGCGCGCAAGCTGAAGATGACGCGGGCCAACGTCAGCTACCACCTGTCGCAGCTGGAAAAGTCGGTCGGCGTGCAACTGGTCAAGCGCACCACGCGCCGGGTGGAGCCCACCGAGGTCGGGCTGCGCCTGTACGAGCACGGGCGCAACATCCACAACGAAATGCTGGCCGCGCGCGAGACCATCACCAGCCTGGGCCAGGAATTGCGCGGGCGCGTGGGCATCAGCGTGCCCAGCGGCTATGGCCAGATCGTGGTGAGCGACTGGCTGATCGAGTTCAAGCGGCTGTACCCCGGCATCGTGCTGGACGTGCTGTTCGAGAACCGCGCCGACAACCTACGCGACGAGGTCGACATCGCCATCCGCGTGATGCAGGAGCCGCCCCTGTCCGTGGTGGCGCGCAGCCTGGGCGATGTGCGCTATGTGGCCTGCGCCTCCAGGGACTACGCTGCGCAGCACGGCCTGCCGCAGACGCTGATGGAGCTGCGCGCCAGCCCGCTGATCACCGCCGGCGTGATGGGGCGCCAGCTGCGCCTGGCGGCCTACCAGGGGCTGGAGCGCCAGGAGGTGACGCTGGAGCCGACCATCATCTCCGAGCACTTTCCCTTCCTGCGCCAGGGCATCCTGGCCAGCCTGGGCGTGGGCCTGGTGCCCGACTATGTGGTGCAGGACAACGTGGCCACCGGCGAGGTGCTGACCACCTTGCACGACTACCGGCTGAGCATCTTCGGCACGCACATGTACCTGCTGTACCTGCCCAACCGCCACCAGACCCGGGCGGTGCGCACCTGCATCGACTTTCTGCTGGCCAAGGCCCGCGGCGAGGCCCAGCCCACGACGGCATGACGCCAGGGGCTGCGGCCCAGCCCTACCAACCCCACAAGCCCCGGCCCAGGCCCCACGGCCATTAAAAAACCCGCAGGCACAGGCCTGCGGGTGCTGTGGGATCGCCGCGCACGCTCAGTCGCGGCCCCCCTCTTCACGGTCGCGCCGGTGCGAGGGCCAGGCACGCCCCTCTTCCCGCGACGGACGCTCGGGCCGGCCCTCGGGG
>NZ_JAZHFR010000098.1:0-11461 GCF_036541385.1 Comamonas sp. GCA5
CGCAGGCGGGCGCGCCACGGTCTGCATCAGCACCGTGCGCACCCGAGCGTGGGCCGCGGGGCCCGGCGTGGACGGCCGCGTGTCACTTCGCGCGGCCCTGCAGCTGCAGCACCGCCTCGGCGATCTGCTCCATGCCATCCACCTGGCGGATGGAGCCCTGCAGCGCATCGGCATCCACGATCACGATGCGCTGGTGCTTGACGGCATCCATGTGCCGGGTGACCGGGTCCTGCTGCAGGAATTCCAGCTTCTTCTGGTAGTCGTCGGCCGGGAAGCGGCGGCGGTCCATGCGGGCGATGATCAGCACCGACGGGTTGGCCTTGGCGACAGTCTCCCAGCCCACGGTGGGCCACTCTTCGGTCGAACTGACGATGTTGCGCAGGCCCAGGGTCTGCATCATGTAGCCGGCCACGCCGTTCTTGCCGGCCATGTAGGGGTCGGCCGCCAGGTCGGCGCTGGAGAACCACAGCGCCGCGGTGAGCGGCTGACGCTGCGCGCCCTGGACCTTGGCCACGGCCTGGGCCTGGCGGTCGCTGAGGCTCTGGACCAACTGCGCGCCGCGCGCCGGCACGCCGAAGATCTCGGCCAGCTGGCGGATGCTCTTGTACAGGGTCTGTACGTCGTAGCTGGCCGTGCGCGTGCCGTCGGCGCCGACCAGGTTGTTCTTGCCTTCGCAATCGGTCGGCATGGCGTAGGTGGCAATGCGCAGGTCATGGAACTGCTCGCGCGTGGCGACCACACCGTCCTTGCCCACCATCCACTCGAACTGCGAGACCACGAGGGCTGGGCGCTTGCCGATCACCGACTCGAAGCTGGGAATGTTGTCCGACAGGCGCGGCACCTTGTCGTTGATGGCCTGGAACTGCGGCAGCACGGGGTTGAACCACAGGGCGGTGCCCACCACTTTGTCGCCCAGGCCCAGGGCGTAGAGCATTTCCGTGCCGCCCTGGCCGATGGTGACCACCGAGGCCGGTGCCCGGTCCAGTTGGAGGCGATGGCCGCAGTTCTGCAGCTGCAGCGGGTAGTCCGCAGCGTGGGCAGACAGGGCGGTGGCCAGCAGGGCGGCGTAGGCAAGGCGTCGAGGCAGCATCAGGGGGCTTCTTTCCAGAAACAGCGGGTACCCCTGGAAGCACTGGCAACACCCCCGCGGCGCGCGGGACCCCGAAAGGCCCTGGCAGGCAGGTCCACGGGACATTGCTCACTTCCCGGACACCCCGCCGGCAATCGATGGTTGGTGCTTTGGCAGGTCTCCTGACTGGCACGTCATCGCGTCGCCCCGCCTTCCCGAATGTGGATTCAGTGGCGGATGGGGCGGGCTCGTTGCCTACAGTTGCGGGGGCAGTTCCATTCGGCCGCCAGACCCTGAAGCGGGTGGCGGTCATTGGATTCCCTCATGCGGCTGGCGGTGGCTGGCGCATGTCCTTGCGGAACCAAAGTTCGGGTAATGTAGCTGATTTTGTAGCGTCTGGCGCAGGCACCGTCTGCGTGGACACCTGTTTTCAGCCTGATATGTCCCTTCCCGAATGCATGGTCATTGCGCCCGTCCACCGCCTGGAGGTGGTGCAGGATTTCTTGCACGTGGCCCGCCAGCAGATGTTCGGCACGCTGGTGGATCCGCAGCAAACCCCCACGGATCTGCAGCATTTTGAGCAGGTGTACGCGGCGGGCACGGGCGGCATGTGGGCGGCCCGGCATCCGCAGCACGGCATGGTGGGCAGCATTGCCTACCGCGCCTACGATGGCCGCTTTGCGCAGCTGGATTTCGGTGCGCTGCGCGTGGTGGAGGTGGTGCGCCTGTTCGTCGCCCCGGTGTGGCGCCGGCAGGGGCTGGCCATGGCCTTGCTGGACCACGTGCGCCAGCACGCCATCGCCCAGGGGGTGCAACTGCTGTACCTGCACACGCACCCGTTCCTGCCGGGCGCGCTGGAGTTCTGGCAGCAGCAGGGCTTTGAGGTGGTGCAGCGTGAAACGGCCGCGCCCTGGCACACCATCCACATGCAATGCGCCCTGTAGCGCGTGCCGCCCGCGGTCTGCGCCGCGGGGGCGGCAGTCGCTTCTATAATCCACACTCCAACAGGAGCCCCGCCGCACCCGCGTGCGTGGGGTGAAACGGGAAGTCCGGTGACCTCACACCCCTGGTGTGGAGCATTCCGGCGCAGCCCCCGCTGCTGTAAGCCTGACAGACACACTTCGATGCCACTGGGTGCCCCCCGGGAAGGCGGTGTGCGCTGTATGACGGCGAGCCAGAATACCGACCTGTTGGCACGCAGTTGTATGCCACGGGGTGTGGGCCGTTTGCTGACAGGTTCCATCCCGCCTTGGCGGGGCGCCGGCCCGCCGCACACACACACCACCTTCCCGTATGGGCATGCCTTTCCATGGAAATGGCTCGGGGAGAGCATGGACCTCACGTTCAAACAACAGCATGCCGAACGCATGCAGGACAAGAAAGCCCAGGTGCAGGCTGCCATGGCGCGCGCCCAGGTCGAGCGCGGTATCGTCGTGCTGCTGACCGGCCACGGCAAGGGCAAGACCACCTCGGCCTTCGGCATGCTGTACCGGGCCCTGGGCCATGGCCTGCGCGCCGGCGTGGTGCAGTTCATCACGGGCACCCACGCCTCGGGCGAAGTCACCTTTTTGCAGCAGCAGGGGCTGCTGGGGCAGGGGGCGATGGCCCAGGTGGACTACCACGCCATGGCCACGGGCTGTTCCTGGCAGCGCAGCGACTGGGAGGCCGACAGCCCGCCGCCAACCAGGCCTGGCAGGCGGCGCAGCGCATGCTGGCCGACCCCAGCCTGCGCCTGGTGGTGCTCGACGAGCTGACCTTCATGCTGCAGTACGGCTATCTGGCGCTGCCCCAGCTGCAGCAGGCGCTGGAGCGCCGCCCCGCCGGGCAATCGGTGGTCATCACCGGCCGCAGTGCGCCGGCACCGCTGCTGGCGCTGGCGGACACGGTCAGCGAGATCGCCGACACCCGGCATGCCTTCCAGGCCGGCGTGAAGGCGCAGGCGGGTGTGGACTTCTGATGCGGCCACCGCTGCAGGCCCTGCTGCTGGCGCTGTGCGCCGGCCTGCCCATGGCCGTGGGGGCGGGGGCGGGGGCGCTGCCCACGCTGATGTCCACCAACATCTGCGCGGACACCCTGGCGCTGAGCCTGGCGGCGCCGCAGCAGATCCTGTCGCTGTCGCGCCAGAGCCAGGATGCGCAGCGCTTTTCCCTGGCCGCCCAGGCCCGGCAATTTCCCGCCAACGAAGCGACGGCGGAGGATGTGCTGCACCTGGAGCCCCAGGTGGTGCTGGCCTCGCGGCGCTGGAATGCCCGGCACCAGACGGCCTTGCTCCAGCGCCATGGCGTGCAGATCGTGACGGTGCCGTTTCCCACCGACTGGGAGGGCATCTTCAGCAGCACGCGCAAGATGGGTCAGGCCCTGGGGCGCGAGGCCGCCGCGCAGGCGCTGCTGGACAGCCTGTCCGCCAGGCTGGCGCAGTTGCGCGGCACACCGCGGCCTTTCAAGGTCCTGTACCTGCGCCCGAATGGCGGCAGCGCGGGGGCGCAGACGCATGTGGACGCCGTGCTGACGGCCGCCGGCCTGCGCAACCATGCCAGCGCGCTGGGCCTGCAGGGCTGGGGGCGCATTGATCTGGAGCGCATCGTGCAGAACCCGCCCGACATCTTCATCACCCCCGGGCTGGTCAATGACGCGGCCTATGCCCGCTCCGGGCTGAGCCGCCATCCGCAGATGCAAAAGCTGCTGCAGCACATCCCCGTGGTGGTGCTGCAGCACAACGACTGGGGCTGCAGCAACTGGCAACTGATTGAGGCGGCCGAGTCGGTGGCCGCCCAGATCGACGCCTTGCCGCGGCCTGCCGCCCGGGTGGCGCTGCGCGAGGGGGGGCCATGATGCGCTGGACCCCGCGCACCGGCATGCCCCGTGTCTGGCTGCTGAACACCGGGCTGCTGGCCCTGCTGCTGGTGTTGGCCGGCATCTCCCTGGGCATCGGTTCGGTGTCCATCGGCGTGGCGGACTGGTGGGCGGCGGCCTGGCAGCCCGCAGGCGCCAGCGATTTGGCCGTGCGCCACCAGGCCATCGTGCAGGAAATCCGCCTGCCGCGCGTGGTGCTGGCGGTGCTGGTGGGCATGTCGCTGGGCGTCGCGGGTGCGGCCCTGCAAGGCCTGCTGCGCAATCCGCTGGCAGAGCCCGGCCTGCTGGGCGTCAGCTCCAGCGCCGGCCTGGGCGCCGTGCTGTGCATCTATTTCGGGCTGTGGCACTGGAATGCCTGGCTGTTGCCCACGGTGGCCATGGCCAGCGCGGCCGCCGCCACGCTGGTGCTCTACCGCATCGCCAGCCGGGGCGCCAGCAACCTGACCCTGATTCTGGCGGGCGTGGCCATGTCCTCGCTGATGGCGGCGCTGACGTCGCTGGCCATCAACTTGGCCCCCACGCCCACCGACATGCAGGACATCGTGCTGTGGCTGATGGGCTCGCTGGCCGACCGCAGCTTCGACGAGGTGCGGCTGTGCCTGCCGTTCATTGCGCTGGGGCTGCTGATCCTGGCCGGCAGCGGCCGGCAACTGGATGCGCTGACGCTGGGCGAGGACGAGGCCGCCAGCATGGGCGTGAACCTGCCGCGGTTGCGCGCGCAGGTGATTGCCGGCACGGCGCTGTGCGTGGGCGCCAGCGTGGCGATGACGGGGTCCATCGGCTTCATCGGACTGGTGGTGCCGCACCTGTTCCGCAGCCTTGTGGGCTACCGGCCCTCGCGCCTGCTGCTGCCCAGTGCGCTGGGCGGGGCCGTGCTGCTGCTGGGGGCGGACATTGCGCTGCGCCTGCTCAGCGGGCGGGTGGAGCTGATGCTGGGCGTGGTCACGGCCCTGATCGGCGCGCCCTTCTTCTTTTACCTGGTGGTGCGCGAGCGCTGGAGGCATCGCTGATGCGTACGCTGTCGGTCGAGTCGCTGCAGGTGGCATGGCGGGGCCAGACCTGCGTGCAGGACCTGTCGTTCCAGGTCCAGTCGGGCGAGCTGCTGGCCCTGATCGGCCCCAATGGCGCGGGCAAGAGCACGGTGCTGCGCGCCCTGGCCCAGCTGCTGCCGCACCAGGGGCGGGTGCTGCTGGATGGCGAGGACCTGGCACGCCTGGCCCCCCACCAGCGCGCCAGGCGCCTGGCTTACCTGGCCCAGGGCGACCAGGTGGCCTGGCCCTTGCAGGTGCGTGACTTCGTGGCCCTGGGGCGCCTGCCGCACCAAGGCCGCTGGCGTCTGGCGTCGGCATCCAAAACCGATCAAAATGCCGTGGATGCTGCGCTGAGTGCTATGCATTTGACGGACATGGCCGAGCGCCACCTGCACGCGCTGTCGGGCGGTGAACGCGCCCGCGCGCGCCTGGCCCGCGCCATGGCCGTGCAGGCGCCGCTGCTGCTGGCCGACGAGCCCGTGGCGGCGCTGGACCCCTACCACCAGCTCAGCGTGATGGAGCTGCTGCGCGCCCAGTGCAATGCCGGCCACGCCGTGGTCGTGGTGTTGCACGATCTCACCCTGGCCAGCCGCTTTTGCGACCGCGTCCTGCTGCTGCAAGGCGGGCGGGCCGTGGCCTGCGGTGCGCCGCGCCATGTGCTGACCCCGGCGCACCTGCAGCGTGTCTACCAGGTCCAGGCCATGCATGGCGAGCATGAAAGCCAGGGCTACGTGCTGCCCTGGCGCTGCCGGCCTGGGACAGAACCCTCGGGGGCCGGCGTGCGCTGAAGCCGACGACCCATTTTTCACGGATCACAGGAGTCTTTCGACCATGAACACCCACCAAAAAATTCCCGCCACCATCGTCACCGGCTTTCTGGGCAGCGGCAAGACCACGCTGCTGCGCCACATCCTGGCCAACGCGAATGGCCGCCGCATCGCGGTGATCGTCAACGAGTTCGGCGAGCTGGGCATCGATGGCGACATCCTGCGCGGCTGTGGCATCGGCTGCGAGGACGAGGCCGGCGCGCAAAGCGGCCAGCTGTACGAGCTGGCCAATGGCTGCATGTGCTGCACCGTGCAGGAAGAGTTCTACCCGGTGATGCGCAAGCTGATCGAGCGCCGCGACGAGATCGACCACATCCTCATCGAGACCAGCGGCCTGGCCCTGCCCAAGCCCCTGGTGCAGGCCTTCAACTGGCCCGAAATCAAGAACGCCTGCACGGTCGACGCGGTCATCACCGTGGTCGATGTGCCCGCCACGGCGGCCGGGCAGTTTGCCGCCAACCCCGCGGCCGTGGATGCCCAGCGCAAGCAGGACCCCAACCTGGACCACGAATCGCCGCTGCACGAGCTGTTCGAGGACCAGCTGATCTCCGCCGACCTGGTGGTGCTGACCAAGCTGGACCAGGCCAGCACCGCCGAGCGCGCGCAGGTCGAAGCCATCGTGCGCGAGGAAGTGCCGGCGCAGGTGAAGATCGTGGCCGCCAGCCATGGCCAGATCGACCTGGACGTGGTGCTGGGCCTGTCCAGCGCCTCGGAAGACAGCATCCATGAACGCGTGGGCCACCACGAGCACGGTGAGGACGACCACCACCACGACGAGCACGACCACGACGTGTTCGACTCGGTGGTGGTGCAACTGCCCGAGGTGGAGCGCGAGGCCTTGCTGTCCCAGCTGGCCGCCATCGTGGCCGAGCACACGGTCTACCGCATCAAGGGCTTTGTGGCCTTGCCGGACAAGCCCATGCGCCTGGTGGTGCACGGCGTGGGCAAGCGCTTTGACAGCTACTTCGACCGCCGCTGGCGCGAGGACGAGGCCCGCCAGACCCACCTGGTGTTCATCGGCCACGACCTGGAGGAGGGCGCGATCCGCGCTGCGCTGGACGGTCTGACTGCCGGAGCCTGCTGATGCACCTGCTCGCTGTCCAGCCCGGTGGCTTTGTCGACGACGAAGCCTTTGTGTCCAGCCTGGGCCAGTCGCCGGCCGACGTGGTGGTGCTGAGTGCGGCCGACACCACGCTGGCGCTGCTGGCCGATGCCTATGAACAGTTGCAGGCACAGGCCACAGCCCCGGGGCTGGAGGGCGAGCCCCTGCCGACGGTGCGCCTGGCCAACCTGATGCACCTGCGCCAGCCCGCCTCGGTGGACCTGTACGTGGACGAGGTGCTGCAGCACGCCCGCGTGATCGTGATCGACCACCTGGGCGGCGAAAGCTACTGGCCGTATGGCACGGAGCGTGTGCGCGAGGTCTGCCGCAAGCACCGCATCACGCTGGTGATGTTCTCCGGCTGCACCACGGAAGACATGAACCTGCTGCAAAAAGCACGGCCTCCATCGAGCAGTGCCGCAGCATCTGGCGCTACCTGCGCGAGGGCGGGGCGGCCAACGCGCGCGAGATGTTCCGCTACCTGTGGCACAGCTTCCTGGGCGGCGCCCAGGCGGCGCTGCCCGCCCGGCCGCTGCCGGCCACCGCCGTCTACCACCCGGCGCACGATGTGGCCACGGTCGAGGACTGGCAGCAGCCCGGGCCGCTGCAGTGGCAGGCCGGCCAGCCGGTGGTGGTGGTGCTGTTCTACCGCGCGCACCTGCAGTCGGGCAACACCCAGCTGTTCCACACCCTGTGCCAGCAACTGTGGGCCCAGGGCATGAACCCGTTGCCGCTGGCCGTGCTGTCGCTCAAGGACGCAACCAGCCTGGCCCTGCTGCACCAGCTGTGCGCGGCCCACCAGGTGTCGCTGATCCTGAACACCACCTCGTTCGCCCAGTCGTCGCTGGAAACCCCGGGCGACCACGCGCTGGCGGGCGACATCCCGGTGCTGCAGGTCATCATGTCGGGCAGCAACCAGCAAAGCTGGCTGGACGACGCCCACGGCCTGCAGCCACGCGACATCGCCATGCACGTGGCCATGCCCGAGGTGGATGGCCGCATCATCACGCGTGCCATCAGCTTCAAAGGGCTGTCGCACCGCAGCGCGCTGACCCAGTCCGACGTGGTGCAGTACCAGGCCCATCCGGAGCGCCTGGCCTTCGTGGTGGAGCTGGCCCGGCGCTGGTGCCGCCTGCGCCACCGGCCCAATGCCAACAAGCGCCTGGCGCTGATCCTGGCCAACTACCCCACGCAGGAAGGCCGCCTGGGCAATGGCGTGGGGCTGGACACGCCGGCCTCGGTCATCCACATCCTGCAGGCCCTGCAGCAGCAAGGCTATGCACTGCAGGACATCCCCGCCGACGGCGATGCCCTGATGGCGCTGCTGCAGCAAGGCATCACCAACGATCCCGCGTCCTGGCAGTTGCGCGCGGCCCAGCAAAGCCTGGACCTGGCCAGCTACCAGGCATTCTTTGACAGCCTGCCGGAGGTCAACCAGCAGGCCGTGCTGCAGCGCTGGGGTGCGCCCGAAGCCGATCCCATGCTACGCCAGGGGCGCTTCATGGTGGCCGGGCTGCGCCTGGGCCAGGTGTTTGTGGGCATCCAGCCGGCGCGCGGCTACCACCTGGACCCCATGGCCAGCTACCACGACCCGGACCTGGTGCCACCGCATTACTACCTGGCCTTCTACCACTGGCTGCGCACCGCCTGGCAGGCCGATGCCATGGTGCACGTGGGCAAGCACGGCAACCTGGAATGGCTGCCCGGCAAGAGCGTGGCCCTGTCCCAGACCTGCTGGCCGGACCTGGCGTTTGGCCCCATGCCGCACCTGTACCCCTTCATCGTCAACGATCCGGGCGAGGGCACCCAGGCCAAGCGCCGCGCCCAGGCGGTGATCGTGGACCACCTGATGCCGCCGCTGACGCGCGCCGAAAGCTACGGCCCGACGCGCGACCTGGAGCGCATGGTGGACGAGTACTACGAAGCCATCACGCTGGACCGCCGGCGGGCCACGCTGCTGCGCCAGCAGATCCTGGCGCACATCGTCGCGCACGACCTGCACCAGGACCTGGGCATGGCGGCGCCGCGCTCCGAGGCCGAGGAGCAGGAGCTGCTGAACAAGACCGATGCCTACCTGTGCGAACTCAAGGAAAGCCAGATCCGCGACGGCCTGCACATCTTTGGCCAGTCGCCCACCGGCCGGCTGGAGCGCGACACCTTGCTGGCTCTGGCGCGCCACCCCGTGGGCCACGGCCAGGGTGCCAACAACAGCCTGATCCGGGCGCTGGCGCAGGACCTGCTGCCGGGCTGCGACTTCGATCCGCTGGACGCCGCCTGGGAGCAGCCCTGGAGTGGCCCGTTCCCCGAGCTGCTGCGGCAGGTCGACCCCCAGCCCTGGCGCCACACCGGCGATACGCGCGAGCGGCTGGAGCTGCTGGCACTGCAAATTCTGGAGCATGATGCGCTTGACAGCATTGCGCTGGAGGCCAATTTCGTGCATGCCCGTCAGGTGCTGCAACGCGTGCAGCACGATCTGCGACCACGCCTGCAGGACTGCGGCCCGCAGGAAATCCTGCAGCTCAGCCGTGGCCTGCAGGGGCGCTTCGTGCCCGCCGGGCCCAGTGGTGCGCCAACGCGTGGTCGCCCCGACGTGCTGCCCACCGGGCGCAACTTCTTTTCCATCGACACCCGGGCCGTGCCCACGCCCACCAGCTGGACCCTGGGCCTCAAGTCGGCCCAGCTGCTGGTCGAGCGCTACACCCAGGAGCATGGCGACTACCCCCGCTCGCTGGGCCTGTCGGTCTGGGGCACGTCCACCATGCGCACCGGCGGCGATGACATCGCCCAGGCCTTCGCCTTGCTGGGCGTGCGTCCCAAGTGGGACGACGGCAGCTGGCGCGTGAGCGACTTCGAGGTGCTGCCCATGTCCATCCTGGGCCGCCCCCGGGTGGATGTGACCTTGCGGGTGTCCGGCTTCTTTCGCGACGCGTTCACGAACGTGATCCGCCTGTTCGATGCCGCCGTGCAGAAGGTCGCCAGCCTGGACGACGAGGACGCCTTCACCAACCCCATCCGCGCGCGCGTGCTGCAGGAAGCGGCCGAGCTGCAGGCCCAGGGCCTGAGCCACGAGGCGGCCCGCCACCAGGCCGGGCTGCGCGTGTTCGGCGCCAAGCCCGGCAGCTATGGCGCCGGCCTGCAGGGGCTGATTGACGGCCGCAACTGGGACAGCGACGAGGACCTGGCCACGGCCTACCGCAACTGGGGCGCCTATGCCTACGGTCAGCAGGACGACGGCACGGCGGTGCCCGAGACCTTTGTGCGCCGCCTCAGCGAGATCCAGCTGGTGGTGCACAACCAGGACAACCGCGAGCACGACCTGCTGGACTCGGACGATTACTACCAGTTCCAGGGGGGCATGGCGGCCGCCGTGCGCCATTACAGCGGCCAGCAGCCGGACCTGTACTTTGGCGATCACAGCAACCCGCAATCGCCGCGCATGCGCACGCTGCAAGAGGAAATCAGCCGCGTGGTGCGCGCCCGCGTGACCAATCCCAAGTGGATCGAGGGCATCAAGCGCCACGGCTACAAGGGCGCGTTCGAGGTCGCGGCCACGGTGGACTATCTGTTCGCCTTCGACGCCACGGCGCGCGTGGTGCGCGACGACCAGTACGCCCGCGTGACCGACGCCTTCGTGGCCGATGCCGCCACGCGCGATTTCCTGCAGCAACACAATCCGGCGGCCTTCCACGGCATGTGCGAGCGCCTGCTGGAGGCCATCGGCCGCGGCCTGTGGCAACAACCCGGTGAGCACCAGCAACTGCTGGAGCAGCACTTGCTGGCCACCGAGCAACTTTTGGAGAGCCGATGATGTCGACAGCTACCCCGCCTGCCACCACGCCCGTGGGTTTCCCCTTCACGGCCATCGAGGGCCAGCCCCTGCTGCAACAGGCCCTGCTGCTGGCGGCCGTGGACCCCTTGCTGGGCGGCGTGCTGGTCGAGGGGCCACGGGGCACGGCCAAGTCCACCAGCGCCCGGGCGCTGGCCGCGCTGCTGCCGGCGGGCCGCTTTGTGAACCTGCCGCTGGGCGCCACCGAGGAGCAACTGGTCGGTTCACTGGACCTGGAGGCGGCCCTGCAGCGCAGCGCCGTGCAGTTCCGCCCCGGCCTGCTGGCGCGCGCCCATGGCGGGATCCTGTATGTGGACGAGGTCAATCTGCTGGCCGATGGCCTGGTCGACCTGCTGCTGGACGTGAGCGCCAGCGGCATCAACCGCGTGGAGCGCGACGGCGTGTCGCACCAGCACGAAGCGCGCATCACCCTGATCGGCACCATGAACCCCGAGGAGGGGCAACTGCGCCCGCAGCTGCTGGACCGTTTTGGCCTGTTCGTGCGGCTGGAGAACGTGCCCAACGCCCAGGTGCGCAAGGCGATCGTGCGCACCCGCATGGCTTTCGATGCCGATCCGCAGGCCTTTGCCAGCCGCCATGCCGCCGCACAGACGGCCCTGGCGCTGCGTGTGGCGCAGGCCCGCGACCGGCTGGCCACCGTGGAGTGGCCCGAGGCCGTGCACGACGAGGTGGCCCAGCGCTGCCAGGACGCCGGCGTGGAAGGCGTGCGGGCCGATCTGGTGATGCTGCGTG
>NZ_JAZHFR010000099.1:0-11055 GCF_036541385.1 Comamonas sp. GCA5
CCACGCCCCGCCCCGTGCCAGCGCCGCGCACCACCACTGCAACTGCCGCAGGTGCAGGGTCAACGGCAACGGCAGCGGCCGCCCGCCCAGCCCGGCCACGCAGTGCGCCACCGGCCACGTCCACCACCGACAACGCCGACTGGGAAAGTTTCTAAGCGCCCAGGGGGCGGCTCCACACCGTGGGGCCGCCCACCCCGCCGCGGCGGACAGCAGGTGCGACTTACGCGGGCGCCACCAGCTGGGCGTAGTAGTTGGGCAGGGCGAACAGGGCGCCATGCACCGCGGGGTTGTAGTACTGCAAATCACCCACACCGCGCGCCTGCAGGCGTTCGCGCACCTGCGCCGCCGTGGGGGCCGTGGCATCCAGGGTGTCGGAACACACGGCCATGCCCCAGTAAGCGCCGTACAGCGGCACATACACGCCATAGCAACGCACCTGCGGAAACACCCCGCGCAGGCTGCGCAGCAGGCGCTGCACCTGCTGCGGATGGAACACCGGGCTGCCCAGGTGCAACACCAGCGCCCCGCCCGGTGCCAGCACCTGCCGCATGCGCTGCAGCGCCGGCGGCGCGTAGAGTGACCCCGCCGGGGTGTCGGGGTCCGTCAGGTCCAGCACCAGCAGGTCGAAGCGCTCGGTCGTCGTTGCGATCAAGGCCATGCCATCACCGATGCGCACCTGCAGGCGCGGGTCGCTCCAGACATTCCGGTGCACGGCCTGCAGCTCGGCCTGGCTGGCGCGGATGACGGCCTCGTCCAGCTCGGCCAGCACCACGCGCTCCAAGGTGTTGTGCTTGAGCAGCTCCTCCGCCAGGCCACCATCGCCGCCGCCCAGGATCAGCACCTGCCGTGGCGCCGGGTGGGCGATGGCCGCCGGGTGGGCCATGCACTCATGGTAGAAAAACTCGTCCCGCTCGCTGGTCATGAAGCAGTTGTCCAAGCGCATGACACGGCCAAAGTGCACCGAGTCCATCATCTCGAGCGTCTGGTAGGGGGTCTGGCGGCGCTGCACGTTGTCGGCGCGAAAGCCGAAGGCCGCATCGGGGCTCAGTTGTTCCATCACCCAGGGGTACTGGCCCACGCCATCGGTGGCGATATCGCCGCGCCACAGCTGCTGGCGCACGGCGTGCCGCGGGGCATAAGCCGCGACGACGCCATCCATCAGCGCCTGCGCCTTGCCCGAGTTGTCGGCCGAGAAATTGCACACATAGACGTCGATGGTGACGTTGCCGGTTTCCGGCCAAGTGTGGATGGCCAGGTGCGACTCGGCCAGCAGCACCGTGCCGGTCACGCCCCCGGGCTGGCCCTGCCAGGCCGGAAACTGGACCCAGCGGTCATCCACCCGGGTCAGGCCGGCGTCCTCGGTCTGCCTTCGGCACAGGGCGGCGATCGCCTGCGCATCCAGCATCAGCGCGTCGTCGCACGCGCATTGGTACAAATCGGCCGTCAGGTGCAAACCTTGCATGGTGTGGAGTCCTCCCTGTCACACGAAACGCCAGGGCGAAGAGCTCCTCCCTGCAGCGCATTGGGTTATCTGCTTGTCAAGCGGGCAAAGCCTGCCATCCTAACCACAAGCACTACAAAGGACAAATAACGGCAATTTCCGTTTTTAAACCACACGAAGCTGCGCGATGCTGTCAATCAGCGCATCGGCACCCACCGCTTCCACGGATTGCCCATGGTTGTAGCCATAGGTCACCAGCACCACCGGGCACCCCGCGGCGCGGGCGGCCTGGGCGTCGTTGCTGGAGTCGCCCAGCATCAGGGTGCGCGCCGGCGTCGTGCCCAGGGCTTCGCAGGTCTTGAGCAGGGGTAGCGGATCGGGCTTCTTGGTGGCGAAGGAGTCCCCGCCGAACACCTGCTCGAACAGGCCCTGCAGGCCCTTGGCCGCCAGCAGCGGCCGGGTGAAGGCCAGGGGCTTGTTGGTCACGCAGGCCAGGCGCAGGCCGCCGGCCCGCAGCGCCTGCAGGCCTTCCAGCACCCCGGCGTACAGCGCCGAGTGCTGGCCGTTGATGGCCAGGTAATGCTGCTCGTAGCGGGCCAGCGCCGTGGGCAGCAGGCGGGCCACGACCGCCGGCCGTGCCGCCTGGGGATGGCCGGCCTGCGCCAGCACATGGGCCAGCACGCTGCGCAGCAGGTGCTCCGTGCCCTTGCCCACCATGTGCTCGATCAGGGCGGCGTCCAGCGCCGGCAGCTGCAGGTCGGCCAGCATGCGCGCGATGGCCTCGGCAAAGTCGCCAATCGTGTCCACCATGGTGCCGTCCAGGTCCACGATGGCGGCGTCCACTTCCAGGTGCAGCGCCTGGGCGCCCACAGTCACTTGCACAGACATGTCGTCCTCTTCACAATTCGATAGCTGCCTGCGCTTGCCAGATGGGCGCAAACTGCCAAAAACACGGAGCAATTAAAAAGGCCTGCAATGGCAGGCCTTGGGGGCGAAAACCCGGCTTACGCGGCCAGGTTGGCGCGCATCTGGTCGATCACGGCCTGGTAGTCGGGCTTGCCGAAGATGGCGCTGCCGGCCACAAAGGTGTCGGCACCGGCATTCGCCACGGCGCGGATATTGCCTTCCTTGATGCCGCCGTCCACTTCCAGGCGGATGTCCTTGCCGCTGGCATCGATGCGCTTGCGCACGGCTTCGATCTTGCGCAGCGTGCTGTCGATGAAGCTCTGGCCGCCGAAGCCGGGGTTGACGCTCATCAGCAGGATCAGGTCCAGGTCCTCGATCACCCAGTCCAGCACGTCCAGGGGCATGGCGGGGTTGAAGGTCAGGCCGGCTTTGGCGCCGTGCGACTTGATGTTCTGGATGCTGCGGTGCACGTGGGCCGAGGCATCGGGGTGGAAGCTGATGTAGTCTGCACCGGCCTTGGCGAAGGCGCTGGCCAGCTCGTCCACGGGCTGCACCATCAGGTGCACGTCGATGGGCACGGGGCGGCCATCGGGCGTCACGGCATGGGGCTTCAAAGCCTCACAGATCATGGGGCCAAACGTGAGGTTGGGCACGTAGTGGTTGTCCATGACGTCGAAGTGAATCCAGTCGGCGCCTGCGGCAATGACATTGCGCACTTCTTCACCCAGACGGGCAAAGTCGGCGGACAGGATGGAAGGGGCGATGCGGTACGTGGGGTTCATGGCCGCCAATTGTCGCAGTTACCATTGCCACATGCCCATGTACGAGTTTCACGTTGAGGCCCAGGCCCAGTACGAGCCGGAGCAGTCCATGCCCCAGCAAGGCCTGTTTCGCTTCGCCTACACCATCACGGTCACCAACACCGGCGAGGGCGCCGCGCAGCTGATTGCGCGCCACTGGCTGATCACCGACGCCCAGGGCGCGCAGCAGGAAGTCCACGGCCTGGGCGTGGTCGGCCGCCAGCCCATGCTGCAGCCCGGGGAGTCGTTCCGCTACAGCAGCAGCTGCGAGCTGCGCACCCCCAGCGGCACCATGCAGGGCCGCTACCTGTGTGTCACCGAAGCCGGGGAAACTTTCGACACCCCGATCGCTCTGTTCGTGCTGGATATCGACCCGTCGGCCACGGGCGCGGATATCCCGTCTCCCCCCTCTCGCACCCTCCACTGAATGCCCCATCCCACCCACGACCTCCCACGCCTGCTGGCGGAACTTGACCCCCACGCCGAGCTGGCGGAACGCCACCTGTGGCTGATCCATGTGCTGGAGTGGGTCCGGGCCGCCGAACCCTCGGTCGAGGTGGCGCTGGGGCGCGTGGAGTCGCTGGTGGCGGCGATCGAGGCCGATGCCGATCTGCGCCAGCGCCTGCAGGCCTGGTGGCTGGCGTTCATCGACCGCGTGGACATCACCACCTTGCTGGCCGACTTCGGCTTTGCCCCGCGCACGGCCATGATCACCGAGGTGTCGGAGCGCCTGCGCCACAAGCTGCTGCCCGGCACGCCCGAGACCATCGATGCCTCCGAGCTGTTTTCCATCGCCCTGCCCAGCGAGTTCGATGCCCGCTGGCTGATCGCCCTGCCCGAGCCGCTGCTGCAGCGCCTGGCCGCGCTGCTGGCCCCGGCCGACAGCCAGGGCGCCAGCTTCTGGCAGCACGCGCTGCTGAATGCCATCACCTACTGCGCGGGCCAGATCCTGGCCAACGGCTTTGCGCCCGAGCTGCGCCTGCGCATGAGCGAGGAAGCGCGCGAGCAGCGCCCCTTCCACGACCTGATCCGCGATGTGGAGAGCCTGCGCATCGAGGTGCTGCACGGCCTGCGCACCACCGACCGGCTGGAAGAGGCCGAGAAGCGCCTGCGCGAACGCCTGGATGCCTGTCGCGCGGCCATCGGCACCGTCTACCAGCACTTCGGCGATGAAGGCATCTCCGTTGGCCTGGTGTTCCGCGTGCGCCAGCTGCGCACGCGCATCGTGCGCATCCGCCAGTTGCTGGACTGCCTGACCAGCGCGCACACCGAGCAGGACGCCATGCGCCTGCTGGCGGGCTTCGTCAGCGTCGGGCGGGAGCGGCGCAGCCTGCGCTCGCTGCTGTCCACCAACTCCTCGCTGCTGGCGGCCAAGGTCACCGAGCGCAGCGCGGAAACCGGCGAGCACTACATCACCCGCAACAGCCGGGAATACCTGCAGATGCTGCGCCGTGCGGCGGGCGGCGGCCTGGTCATGTCCGTGACCACCCTGGTCAAGTTCGGCCTGGCTGCGCTGGCATTTTCCGCCTTCTGGGGCGGGTTCTGGGCCGGCCTCAACTACGCCATCAGCTTCGTGCTGATCCAGCTGCTGCACTTCACGGTGGCCACCAAGCAGCCGGCGATGACGGCGCCGGCCATGGCCTCCAAGCTCAAGAACATCAACGAGGACGGGGCCATCGAGACCTTTGTGGACGAGGTGGCCAACCTCACCCGCAGCCAGGTGGCGGCCATCCTGGGCAACGTGCTGGTCGTGTTCCCGGCCGCGCTGGGCCTGGCCTGGCTGTTCAGCCGGGCGCTGGGCCACCCGCCGCTGGACGTGGTGCACGCCACCCAGGTGCTG
The DNA here is from genome assembly GCF_036541385.1 of Comamonas sp. GCA5. NCBI lineage: Bacteria > Pseudomonadati > Pseudomonadota > Betaproteobacteria > Burkholderiales > Comamonadaceae > Comamonas > Comamonas sp. GCA5. The sequence continues at coordinate 4,988 of NZ_JAZHFR010000099.1, forward strand.
GACTCGCTGAGCCTGCTGGGCCCCTCGCTGCTGTTTGCGGCCTTCACCGGCGTGCTGCTGTTCGTCAGCAGCCTGATCGCCGGCTGGGCGGAAAACTGGTTCGTGCTGCGCCGCATGGACTCGGCCATGCGCTACAACCCGCGCATCACCCGCCTGCTGGGCGCACCGCGTGCCAAGCGCTGGGGCGATTTCTGGCGCCGCAACATCTCCGGCTTTGCGGCCAACATCTCCCTGGGACTGATGCTGGGCCTGACCCCGGCGATCGCCGGCTTCTTCGGCCTGGGCCTGGAGGTGCGCCACGTCACCCTGTCCTCGGGGCAGCTGGGCGTGGCCGGTGCCACCTTCGGCTGGGAGATCGTGCATGACGACGCTTTCTGGTGGGCCGTGGCGATGTTGCCCTTCAACGGCGCCCTCAATGTGCTGGTAAGTTTCTACCTGGCGTTCCGCATGGCCTTGCGCGCGCAGAACGTCACCGGGGTGGAGCGCTCGCGCATCTACGCGGCCATCCGCCACCGCCTGCGCAACCGCCCCCTGAGTTTTTTCAAGCCCTGAGCCCACCAGCCCAGACCGGGCAGCCCGCCGGGCTCTGCCCCTGACGAGGAGACCACGATAAGGATGAAGGTATGACCCCAGATCCCACCTTTTGGGCCCAGTGGCTCAAGCCCTCTGCAGGCCTCGACACCCTGCAATGGTCGCTGCTGCTGGCGCTGGCCGCGCTGGTTGGTTATGTGTTCCAGCGCCATCTGCAAATGCCCAAGGTGCTGGGGTATGCCGTGGTCGGCACCCTGGCCGGCCTGCTGGGCTTCAGCGCCACCAGCTGGCCGCTGCAAGGCCCGGCGCTGTTCGCCCTGGAGCTGGGGGTGTCCATCATCCTGTTCGAATGCGGGGGCCGCATCACCCTGCGCTGGTTCCGCCACAACCCCATGGTGCTGGTGCAAAGCCTGCTGGAGGCGGGGCTGACCTACTTCGCCGTGTTCTACGCCCTGGTCTGGCTGCAGCTGCCGCCCACCACGGCCACGCCGCTGGCGCTGATCGCCATGGCCGCCTCGCCCGTGGTGCTGACGCGCGTGGTCAACGACACGCGCGCGGCCGGCCCGGTGACCGACCGGGCCATCGCCCTGGCCACGCTGTCCACGCTGTATGCGCTGACCCTGGGCAGCGCCAAGGCCGAAATCTTCGCACGCCCCTCGGCCTCGCTGTGGCAGGACATCACGCCCGTGCTGGTGGTGCTGGGCGTATCGGTGGCGGTTGCCGCCCTGCTGTGCCTGGCGATGCGGCTGGCGCTGCAGCTGATGAGCCCGACCAGCGAGAACACCTCCATCCTGATGCTGGCGCTGATCGCGGCGGCCACCGCGATTGCCGCGCACCTGGGCGGCTCGGCCCCGCTGGCGGCGCTGCTGGGCGGCATGCTGCTCAAGCAGCTGCACCAGCGCCCCTGGGCCTGGCCGCGCCAGCTGGGCACGGCCTCGTCGCTGCTGACCCTGCTGATGTTCGTGCTGGTCTCCACCGTGGCCGCCCAGGCCTCGTGGAGCGGGGCCGTGGCCCTGGCCGTGCTGGCCCTGGTGGTGGCCCGCCTGCTGGCCAAGGCCGTGGGCGTGGGCCTGGGCAACATCAGCAGCGGCGCCAGTTGGCGCCAGGCGGTCTGGGTGTCGTGTGCCATGGCGCCGATGTCGGCCGTGGCGCTGCTGATTACCTCGCAGTTCGCCCAGGCCGCGCCCGAGCAGGCCCAGGCCATCTCGGCCACGGCCCTGCCCGCCATCCTGCTGCTGGAGCTGCTGGGCGCCATCCTGGCCACGCTGGCCCTGCGCCGCGCCGGCGAAACCTCGCTCAAGGCCGCTGCGCCCCAACCTGCCCCCCAAGACGGAGCCTGAACATGCCTTTGGAAGCCTTTCAGCAGTCCGAGCCCCTGACCCTGGGGGTGGAGCTGGAGCTGCAGCTGGTCAACACCCACGACTACGACCTGGCGCCCTACGCCACCGACATGCTGCGCCTGATGGACAAGCACACCCTGCCCGGCAGCGTGATGCCCGAGATGACCAGCAGCATGATCGAGGTCTCGACCGGCATCTGCCGCAGCGCGGCCGAGGTGCTGAGCCAGCTCACCCCCCATCCGCGACGCGCTGGTCAAGAGTGCCGACAAGCTCAACATCGCCGTGGTCGGCGGCGGCACCCACCCCTTCCAGCTGTGGCACCAGCAGCGCATCTACGACAAGGCGCGCTTCCACGAGCTGTCGGCGCTGTACGGCTACCTGACCAAGCAGTTCACCATCTTCGGCCAGCACATCCACATCGGCTGCCCCGATGCCGATGCCGCGCTGCTGATGCTGCACCGCATGAGCCGCTACATCCCGCACTTCATCGCGCTGTCGGCCTCCAGCCCCTACGTGCAGGGGCAGGACACGGCGTTTGACTCGGCGCGGCTGAACTCGGTGTTCGCCTTCCCGCTGTCCGGGCGCGCGCCTGCGTGCTGAGCTGGAAGGAGTTCGAGCAGTACTTCGACAAGATGACCGCCACCGGCGTGGTCAAGAGCATGAAGGACTTCTACTGGGACATCCGCCCCAAGCCCGAGTTCGGCACCATCGAGATCCGCGTGTTCGACACGCCGCTGACCATCGAGCGGGCCGCCGCCCTGGCGGGCTACGTGCAATCGCTGGCGGCCTGGTTCCTGGAGACCCAGCCCTTCACCCCGGCCGAGGACGACTACCTGGTCTACACCTACAACCGCTTCCAGGCCTGCCGCTTCGGGCTGGATGCGGTCTACGTCGACCCGGCCACGGGCCAGCACATGCCGCTGTCCGAGCACATCCTGCAGACCATCGACCAGATCACCCCCCAGGCGGCACGCCACGGCGCAGCCCCGGCGCTGCAGACATTGCGCAGCGACGTCGCCAACAGCCACAATGACGCACGTTGGCTGCGCGAACGCCAGGCCCGGGAACAGCTGCTGGGTGAGGTGACGCGCCAGGCCTCGCGCCGGTTCCGGGGCGAGGCCATTTAGGGAACACCGGGGGCAACCCCAAAAACATAGCTGCATGCGCTTGTCAAACAATGCTTTCAAACCAAAATGTGTTTGAAACGCTTGAATGACAAGCGCAAACCGCTACTTTTTTATCATGGGCGAATTCGAACTGATCCGCAAATTCTTCCAGCGCCCGGTGCGCCGCTCGCCCCTGGGCGTGGGCGACGACTGCGCGCTGCTGGCGCCCGCGCCCGGCATGCAGCTGGCCGTGTCCAGCGACATGCTGGTCGAAGGGCGCCACTTTTTTGCGGACGTGAATCCCCAGTTGCTGGGCCACAAGGCCCTGGCCGTGAACCTCAGCGACCTGGCCGCCTGCGGTGCCCGGCCCCTGGCCTTCACCCTGGCGCTGTCGCTGCCGCGCGCCGATGCCGCCTGGTGCCAGGCCTTCAGCGACGGCCTGTTCGCCCTGGCCGCGCAGCACGACTGCGAACTCGTCGGCGGCGACACCACGCAGGGCCCGCTGAACCTGTGCATCACCGTCTTTGGCGAAGTGCCCACCGGCCAGGCCCTGCTGCGCAGCGGCGCCCAGGTCGGTGACGACATCTGGGTCAGCGGCACCCTGGGCGACGCACGCCTGGCGCTGGACGCCCTGCTGCGCCAGCACGCCCTGCCCCCCGCCGTGCTGGCCCAAGCGCGCCAGCGGTTGGAGCAACCCACCCCGCGCGTGGCCCTGGGCCAGGCGCTGCGCGGCATTGCCAGCAGTTGCCTGGACGTGAGCGACGGCCTGCTGGGCGACCTGGGCCACATCCTGGACGCCAGCGGCGTGGGCGCCTGCATCGACGCCAACATCACGCGCGGCCTGCTGCATGCGCGCCGCCACCCGCTGATGGCGGCCCTGGCCACCACCCGCATCGACGCCTGCACCCTGGCCGGCGGCGACGACTACGAGCTGTGCTTCACCGCCCCCGCCAGCGCCCAGACCGCCGTGCGCGAGGCGGCCCAGCAGAGCGCCACGCCCGTCACCTGCATCGGCCGCATCGAGGCCCAGCGCGGCGTGCGCGTCATCGCCCCCGGCGGCCAGCAGCTGCCGCTGCGCTTCGCGGCCTTCGACCATTTCGCCTGACACCGCACCCACCAGCGCCCCCGGCGCGACTTCTACAATCGTTCCATGGAACCCATCACCGACGTGCAGCCCAAGCGCTTCACCGCACACCCCGGGGCCGACGCGTCCGCCGCACCGGCCAGCGCGCCCCCCCGCCCCAGCGTGCGCTTCCTGCTGCAACACCCGGCCCACCTGATCGCGCTGGGCTTCGGCTCGGGCCTGGGCCGCATCGCCCCCGGCACCGTCGGCACCCTGTGGGCCTGGCTGGCGTTCCTGGTGCTGCAGCTGTGGCTGACGCCCGCGCAGATCGGCTGGCTGATCGCGGTCAGCCTGCCCGTCGGCTGGTGGGCCTGCACCGTCACCGCGCGCCACCTGCGCGTGGCCGACCCCGGCCACATCGTCTGGGACGAGGTCGTCGCCTTCTGGATCGTGCTGTGGCTGGCCATGCCCATGGGCTTCTGGGGCCAGCTGAGCGCGTTTGCGCTGTTCCGTTTCTTCGATGCCGCCAAACCCGGCCCCGTGCGCTGGGCCGACCGCCTGTGCAAGGGCTTCGGCCCGCGCGGCGGCTGGGGCATCCTGCTGGACGACCTGGTGGCGGCCTTCTGCACCCTGCTGGTGCTGGCGGTGTGGCGCCACCTGTTCGGCTGAGGCCGCCCATGACGGCCGCGCCCGACCTTGCCCCCACCGTGCGCCAGCTGGCGGCGGCCCTGCAGCAGCGCGGCTGGCTGATGGCCACCGCCGAAAGCTGCACCGGCGGCCAGATCGCCGCCGCCTGCACGGACCTGGCGGGCTCCAGCCTGTGGTTCGACCGCGGCTTCGTGACCTATTCCAACGCCGCCAAGACCGAGATGCTGGGCGTGCCTGCCGCCCTGATTGCCACGCACGGCGCCGTCAGCGAGGCCGTGGTGCGCGCCATGGCCCACGGCGCGGTGGCGCACTCCCAGGCCCAGGTCAGCGTCGCCGTCAGCGGCGTGGCCGGCCCCAGCGGGGGCAGTGCCGACAAGCCCGTCGGCACGGTCTGGCTGGCCTGGTGCGTGCAGGGCCAGGTGCACAGCCGCGTGCACCACTTCCCCGGTGACCGCGCGGCCGTGCGGGCCCAGACCACGGCCCTGGCACTGCAGCATTTGGTAACAATCCTCCAGCCACCCTGAGCGCAGGGTCCCCCACCCGTCACAGCGACAACCCCGGCACGCAGTCAGACGGTCGATTCCCCCTAAAATCTCCCGCTTTGTCAGCCAAGCGCTTACAGGCGAAAATGCGCGGGCTTTATCCACTCCCCCTCTTTGTTCCGCAGAGAAAGTGCTTCTATGTCTCTTCCGCCCGTGCTTTCCTGGCTTCGCGCTGCCCCCATGCTCCAGCCAGGACGGTGGATACGACCTGTAACAGCCGCCAGTTTGATGTGTGTTATGGCCGCAGCCGCGCCGCTGGCCCAGGCGGCCGCCACGCCCGCCGCCGAGGTGCAACAGCTGGTTGACCAAGGCAAGATCAACGATGCCGCACAGCGCGTGCAGACCCTGCTCAAGCAAAGCCCCCAGGATGTGCAGCTGCGCTTTTTGCAAGGCGTGATCGCGGCCGAACAGCAGAAGTACGACCAGGCCATCCAGGTCTTCACGGCCCTGACACGCGACCACCCCCAGCTGCCCGAGCCCTACAACAACCTGGCCGTGCTGCACGCCGCCAAGGGCGAGGACCGCAAGGCCGCCCAGGTGCTGGAGCAGGCCATCCGCACCAACCCCAGCTACGCCACCGCCCATGAGAACCTGGGCGACCTGTACGCCCGCATGGCCGGCGACGCCTATGCCAAAGCCTTGCAGCTGGACAACAACCGCAAGCCCGCGCCGCCCAAGCTGTCGCTGATCAAGCAGATCTTCCCGACCTCCGGCACCGGCGCCGCCGCGGTCGAGCCCAAGGCTCCCGCAGCGCCTGCCCCCACACCGGCACCGGCAGCCCCTGCGCAAGCTGCGGCCCCCGCACCGGTGGTGGCACCGGCTGCTGCGCCAGTACCCG
>NZ_JAZHFR010000009.1:0-77891 GCF_036541385.1 Comamonas sp. GCA5
CGGGTGCGCTGTCCAGCGTGCCGGTGGGGGCATTCGGGGCAGGCGTCGGGTCCGCAATCGGCCTTTGGGCAGGGGGTGCGCCTTTTGCACCGGTTGCGGCTTGGGCGGCGGGCGGCGTTGGGGTGGGTTTGGGCGGCTGCGGGGTGGGCGGTGCCGCGGGCGCGGGAGCTGGGGGCTCGGGCGCTGGCGGCGCAATGAACTGGGCAATCACCTCGGCCGGAATGATCTGTGGCTCTGGGGGGCGGTCCATACCGCTTTGCAAGGCCCAGATGCCTGCGGCATGCAAGGTCAGCACCACGCCGGTGATCATGGTCTTGTGACCAAAATGTCCGGCAGGCGCGAATTTTTCAGAAGGAGACATAGATATCAAAAAGCCGGCTGTCGCAGCCAGCAGGCCTGCCATCGCGGCCTAGTGCGCAAGGTGGAAGAAATCGTACGCCCAAAGCGTCGGTGCTGCGTCCGCTATTTGCGGAAGATCCACCATGAGCAGCCCAGAACCAGGATCAGGCTGCCTGCAACTGTTGAGACGAATGCCATGCTTTGCTCTCCAAGATAGGGGTGGCAAGCTGAACTGTCTGTACGCTGGCTTCGTTGTGAATGGCCGCCGCGGCACCGCTGCTGCAGCACTTGGCCACCACGTCACGGGCGCAGGTTTCGCAGCGACCGCATTGGGTGGCCACACCCAGTTCGAATTGAATTTCGTCAAAACTCATGCCCGCATGTGCATGGCGCGCGATCTCGCGATCAGAAACTCGGTGGCATACACAAACGATCATGGCTGCAAGCAGTTGTGGCTGGCTATTGATGTGATGTAGAAATTATAAATGCGAATTCATCGCATTTGCAAGCACTTTCTATGCGTCGGGTTAAAGCGAGGCCGCAGACAGGCGTAAAAAAACCGGCCGAAGCCGGTTGTCTGTGCGTCAGGTGAATCAGCTGACGTGCTTGCCGATCAGGCCAGCCATTTCGAACATCGAAACTTGGGGCTTGCCGAACACTTCCTTGAGCTTGGCATCTGCGTTGATCATGCGCTTGTTGGCAGCGTCTTGCAGCTTGTTGGCCTTGATGTAGACCCACAGCTTGCTGATGATTTCGGTGCGGGGCAGAGGATCCTTGCCCACCACGGCCGCCAGAGCCGGGCTGGGGGTCAGGGGTTTCATGAAGGCGGCGTTAGGAGTGCGCTTTTTTGCGGGAGCTGCGGTTGCAGCAGTTGCCTTCTTTGCAGTTGCCATGTTTGCTTTCCTTGTTGGGATGGGTGTTGTGCCAGCTTGGCGGGGCGCGGGCCTGCGCCACGACTGGTTGAGCCTGATGCTAATGGGAAAAATTAGGCTTTCCAAGCGGGCGAACCAGTTTTTTTCACCAGAGTTGTTGCAACAGAGCACGTCTTGACGCAAAAGCGTACCGTTTCTTTCCAGTCCGCCCAAGAAATGGGAGCATGCCTTTGTGTGAATCCAGAATCAAACCAAGGGCGTTGACCTGCCCGCAAGAGGAGATGTGATGCCAGTCAATTTTCAGACCTGTGACCTGTGCGACGCCCACAAGAGTGAGGACGGCGGGGCCTTCAGGGTGTTGCCGCCGGTGTTTCACCACTATGGGGGGCGGCGGCAGTTTGCGGGTCCCGTGGTCACCGTGAAGTGCTTTGAGGACAACAGCCTGGTCAAGCAGGCGGTGGACTCTGCCGGGAACGGGCGGGTCTTGGTGGTGGACGGCGGCGGGTCCCTGCGCAAGGCGCTGGTGGGAGGCAACCTCGCAGCGGCAGCGGCGCGCAACGGCTGGGCGGGGGTTCTGGTCGATGGGTGTGTGCGTGACGTTGCGGAGTTGCGCCGTGCGGAGGTGGGCATCATGGCCCTGGGTCTGATGCCCATGCCCACTGAGAAGCGCGGCGAAGGCCAAAAGGATGTAGCGGTGATGCTAGCGGGCGTGCCCGTGCGTCCGGGGGACTGGCTGTATGCGGATGAAGACGGGGTGGTGGTGACACATGGGCCGGTGCACATGGCCGCAAGCTGAATCAGCCTTTCAGCCGCAATTTTCACTTGGCAAGGATGTGTTTTCATATTGCAAAATTTCTCAATGTTGCAATGCAATAAAAAATTTCACGGATAAGAATTTGATTTTGTATTGAGAAATATGTGTATAAGTATTTGATTTTTAATGATGAAAATATTTGTCTTGTATAAGACATAAGAGCTTGCTTAACTCTTCTATAAGACTTAAATTTATCTCCAGGCCGACAAGAAATCGGCACCCAAGTTCGGACCATTGATTGACTTTTAACTGGAGACCCACCATGCCTGAATCCCTGAACCAACAACTCAGCCGTGAACAGCAGATCGCCGCCCTGGAAAAGGATTGGGCGCAAAATCCCCGCTGGAAAGGTGTGAAGCGTGGCTATACCTCTGCCGACGTGGTCCGTCTGCGTGGCAGCCTGCAGCCTGAGTACACCCTCGCCCAGCGCGGCGCAGCCAAGCTGTGGGAAAAGATCAACGGCGGTGCCAAGAAGGGTTATGTGAACGCCTTCGGCGCGATCTCTGCAGGCCAGGCCATGCAGCAGGCGAAGGCAGGGCTTGAAGCGGTGTACCTGTCGGGCTGGCAAGTGGCTGCCGACGGCAACACTTCCGAGACCATGTACCCCGACCAGTCGCTGTACGCCTACGACTCGGTGCCCACCATGGTGCGCCGCATCAACAACACCTTCAAGCGTGCTGACGAAATCCAGTGGGGCCGTGGCATCAATCCTGGCGACAAGGAGTTCATCGACTACTTCCTGCCCATCGTGGCGGATGCCGAAGCCGGCTTCGGTGGTGTGTTGAACGCCTTCGAATTGATGAAGAACATGATTGCCGCTGGCGCTGCTGGTGTGCACTTCGAAGACCAACTGGCTGCGGTGAAGAAGTGCGGCCACATGGGTGGCAAGGTGCTGGTGCCCACGCAGGAAGCCTGCGAGAAGCTGATCGCCGCGCGTTTCGCCGCTGACGTGATGGGTGTGCCCACCATTGTCCTGGCCCGTACCGATGCCGAGGCAGCCAACCTGATCACCAGCAACCACGATGCCAATGACCAGCCGTTCCTGACTGGCGAGCGTACCCAGGAAGGTTTCTACCGCGTCAAGAACGGCCTGGAGCAGGCGATCAGCCGTGGTGTGGCCTACGCACCTTATGCGGATCTGGTCTGGTGCGAGACCGGCGTGCCTGATATTGGCTTTGCCCGTGAGTTCGCACAGGCTGTGCACGCTGCCTGCCCTGGCAAGTTGCTGTCGTACAACTGCTCGCCCTCGTTCAACTGGAAGAAGAACCTCGACGACAAGCAGATCGCTGCGTTCCAGGACGATCTGTCGGCGCTGGGTTACAAGTACCAGTTCATCACGCTGGCCGGTATTCACGTCAACTGGTTCAATACCTTCCAGTTCGCCCATGCCTATGCCCGTGGTGAAGGCATGAAGCACTACGTGAACATGGTGCAGGAGCCCGAGTTCGCGGCGCGTGACAAGGGGTATACCTTCGTGTCGCACCAGCAGGAAGTGGGTGCGGGCTACTTCGACGACGTGACCACCGTGATCCAGGGTGGCTCTTCCAGCGTCAAGGCGCTGACCGGCTCGACCGAAGAAGAGCAGTTCCACTGATTGAGCGCCTGCCGGCGCAGAGCAAGGTGGGGTTCTGCGCTGGCTTGGGGTGATATGGCTTGGCCTGCAGTCGCTGACTGCGGGCTTTTTTGTTGTTGCAGCGTTAAAATGCGCAAATACTTAATCAACAAGGGCGAGAAAGGCAATCTGGTTATGACACCGCGAACGACGAGCACGGAGTTCTCTCGCAGCCATTGAGGCTGTGTGTTCGCGCCTGCCTGCAGTTGTTTGCCCTCCAGCGCGGACATGTCCGCGCTTTGTTTTTCAGCCACTGCGCGCTTCTGTCACAGACAAGTTTCCAAGGATTTTCATGCTAAAGATCACACTTCCAGACGGCTCGCAACGCGAATTTGACGGCCCTGTCACGCCCATGCAGGTGGCTGCATCGATTGGTCCTGGCCTGGCCAAAAACACGGTGGCTGGCAAGGTCAATGGCCGTTTGGTGGATGCCTGCGATCTGATCGAGCAAGACGCGCAGCTGCAAATCATCACACCCAAGGACCAGGATGGCCTGGACATCATTCGCCACTCCTGTGCCCACTTGGTGGGGCATGCCGTCAAACAGCTGTATCCGACCGCCAAGATGGTGATCGGCCCTGTGATCGACGAAGGCTTTTACTACGACATCTCGTACGAACGCCCCTTCACGCCCGAGGATATGGCGGCGATTGAAGCGCGCATGAAGGAGCTGATTGCGCAGGATTACGACGTTGTCAAGAAGATGACTCCGCGCGCCGACGTCATCAAGGTGTTTCAGGAGCGTGGCGAAGACTACAAGCTGCGTCTGGTCGAGGACATGCCGGACGAGCAGGCCATGGGCTTGTACTACCACCAGGAATACGTGGACATGTGCCGTGGCCCGCACGTGCCCAACACCCGTTTCTTGAAGGTCTTCAAGCTGACCAAGCTGGCGGGTGCGTACTGGCGTGGTGATGCCAAGAACGAGCAGCTGCAGCGTGTGTACGGCACAGCCTGGGCCGACAAAAAAGACCTGCAGGCCTATATCACCCGCATCGAGGAAGCTGAAAAGCGCGACCACCGCCGCCTGGGGCGCGAGCTGGACCTCTACCACATCGACGAATGCTCGCCCGGCACCGTGTTCTGGCACCCCAAGGGCTGGCGCGTGTGGCAGGAGGTGGAGCAGTACATGCGCCGCATTTACCGCGATAACGGCTACGAAGAAGTCAAGGGCCCCCAGATCCTAGATAAGACGCTGTGGGAGAAGACCGGTCACTGGGACAAGTACCGCGACAACATGTTCGTGACGGAGTCCGAGAAGCGCGACTACGCCTTGAAGCCCATGAACTGCCCCGGGCACATCCTGATCTTTAAGCAGGGCATCAAGAGCTACCGCGAATTGCCGCTGCGCTATGGCGAATTCGGCCAGTGCCACCGCAATGAGCCCACCGGTGGCTTGCACGGCATCATGCGCGTGCGCGGCTTCACGCAGGACGATGGTCACATCTTCTGTACCGAAGACCAGATCCAGCAGGAAGTGCTGAACTTCAACCAGCTGGTGCAGAAGGTGTATGCCGACTTCGGCTTCACCGACATCATTTACAAGGTGGCCACCCGCCCCGCAGCGCGCATCGGCTCGGACGAGATCTGGGACAAAGCCGAAAAAGCCTTGTTCGATGCACTGAAAGCATCGGGTTGCGACTACCAGATCGCGGTGGGCGATGGTGCCTTCTACGGCCCCAAGATCGAGTACACCCTCAAGGATGCGCTGGGTCGCCAGTGGCAGTGCGGCACCATCCAGGTGGACTTCTCCATGCCAGAGCGCCTGGATGCCGAGTACGTGGGCGAAGATGGCGCACGCCACCGCCCCGTGATGTTGCACCGGGCCATCGTCGGTTCGCTGGAGCGTTTCATCGGCATTCTGGTCGAACAATATGCGGGCGCCTTGCCTGTGTGGCTGGCGCCAGAGCAGGTCGCGGTGCTCAACATCACGGACGCACAGGCCGATTACGTGAAGGAAGTTGTGGCAAAGGTGCAAAAAGCATTGCCCCATCAAAGCCTTAAGGTCGTGTCTGATCTGCGCAACGAAAAGATCACGTATAAAATACGCGAGCATGCATTGCAGAAGCTGCCTTACATCCTGGTCGCTGGCGACAAGGAAAAAGCGGCAGGCACCGTCGCTGTGCGTGCCCGAGGTAACAAGGACTTGGGCGTCATGTCGGTGGAAGCGTTCATTGAACTGCTGACCAGCGATATCCACAATAAAGTCTGATGCAGTAAGGCGCGGCCAGTCCGCGCCGATCTCATCAATGCAAGCAGCTACGCTTTTCGTAGCGTTTTCAATTTAGGGTGAAAGCCATAGCTACAGAATTCCGTGACCGTCGCCACCGCGAGGAACGCAAACACCGTCTGAACCGTGAAATCATGGCGCCTGAAGTGCGTCTGTCGGGTCCTGAGAATGAGCCCCTGGGCATTGTTTCCTTGCAGGAAGCATTGCGCATGGCCGGTGATTTGGACGTTGATCTGGTGGAAATTGCCGCAACGGCAACGCCGCCCGTATGCCGCTTGATGGACTACGGCAAGTTCAAGTACCAAGAGCAGAAGAAGGCGGCGGAAGCCAAGGCCAAGCAGACCGTGATCGATATCAAGGAGGTGAAATTCCGTCCGGGTACCGATGATGGCGACTACAACATCAAGCTGCGCAACATCCGCCGTTTCCTGGCGGATGGCGACAAGGTCAAGGTGACCCTGCGTTTCCGCGGCCGTGAAATCACGCACCAGCAACTGGGTCTGGACCTGCTGAACCGTCTGCGCGACGAGCTGGCGGACTCCATTCAGGTGGAGCAATTCCCCAAGCTGGAAGGTCGCCAGATGGTGATGATGATCGCTCCTGCGCGCAAAAAGCCTGCCGGTGGCAAGCCCGCCGCAGACACGGGCGCACAAACCGCGTAAAATGCATCGTTTTTCGGGAGCCTGCCCGCAAGGGCGGGTTTTCGTTTTGCAGCTTGCAAAGCTGTAAAAGCCGGCGCAAGCCAGCACCCAGAAGTGTCTCGGGGCCTACAAGTTGGGGCAGGGTTGCCACAACGCCTCACGAGCACAACAAACAGGAGCATTCACATGCCCAAAATGAAGACCAAGAGCAGCGCGAAGAAGCGTTTTCGCGTTCGTCCCGGTGGTACCGTCAAGCGCGGTCAAGCCTTCAAGCGTCACATCTTGACCAAGAAGAGCACGAAGAACAAGCGCCACCTGCGTGGCATCACTTCCGTGCATGAAGGCGATATGGGCTCCATCGCAAAGATGTTGCCTGGCGCTGGTCTGTAATTCACTGACGAACTAGGAGAAAACACATGCCTCGCGTCAAACGTGGTGTAACGGCTCGTGCCCGTCACAAAAAAGTTCTGACCCTGTCCAAGGGTTTCCGCGGTCGTCGCGGTAACGTCTTCCGCGTCGCCAAGCAGGCGGTGATGAAGGCAGGCCAATACGCCTACCGTGACCGTCGTACCAAGAAGCGCGTGTTCCGCCAGCTGTGGATCGCCCGTATCAACGCCGCTGCACGTGAACTGGGCCTGACTTACAGCCAGTTCGCCAACGGCCTGAAGAAGGCTTCCATCGAAATCGACCGCAAGATGCTGGCCGATATCGCTGTGCACGACAAGGCTGCTTTCAGCAGCATCGTTGACCAAGTGAAGGCCAAGCTGGCTGCTGCTTAAGTTAACGGTTGGTTGCTACTCTTCGGGTAGCTGCTAGCGCACAAACGGCAAGGGCTAGGGCTTGAAAAGGCACTAGCCCTTGTTTATTTTTACAAGTCGATAAAGAGTCGATATGAACGAGTTGGATTCTCTGGTCGAAAGCGCGCAGCAGTTGTTTGCGCAGGCCCACACCCCCGCTGATCTGGAAAATGCCAAGGCGCAGTTTCTGGGCAAGTCGGGCAAGATGACCGAGCTCATGAAGGGCATGGCGCAGCTTTCCGTCGAAGAGAAAAAGTCGCGTGGCGCTGCCATCAACGTGGCCAAGCAGGCGATCGAAGCGGCCCTGACCGCGCGCCGCAAGGCGCTGGCCGATGCCGAGCTGCAGGCCCACCTGAAGGCCGAAGTGCTGGACGTGACCCTGCCGGGCCGCCGCCGCGGCACGGGCGGTCTGCACCCCGTGTCCGTGACGATGGAGCGCATCGAGGGCATTTTTGGCTCCATGGGCTTTGACGTGGCCGAAGGCCCCGAGATCGAATCCGACTGGTTCAACTTCACGGCGCTGAATACGCCCGAAGACCACCCCGCGCGTTCCATGCACGACACCTTCTATGTGGAAGGCGGCACGCAGCACGCGCCCAACCTGTTGCGCACGCACACCAGCCCGATGCAGGTGCGCCATGCCGTGCAGCACGTCAAGAAATACCGCAATGCGCTCGATGCCGGCCAGTCCATGCCCGAGATCCGCGTCATTGCCCCCGGCCGCACCTACCGTGTGGACTCGGACGCCACGCACTCGCCCATGTTCCACCAGTGCGAAGGCCTGTGGATCGGCGAGAACGTGAGCTTCAAGGACCTGAAGGTCGTGTTCACCGACTTCTGCAAGACCTTCTTTGAATCGGACGACCTGGTGCTGCGTTTCCGCCCCAGCTTCTTCCCGTTCACCGAGCCTTCGGCCGAAATTGACATCCAGTTCCAGAGCGGCCCGCTGGCTGGCCGCTGGCTGGAGGTGGCCGGCTCCGGCCAGGTGCACCCCAATGTGGTGCGCAACATGGGCCTGGATCCCGAAAAGTACATCGGCTTTGCCTTTGGCATGGGCCCCGATCGCCTGACCATGCTGCGTTATGGCGTGAACGACCTGCGCCTGTTCTTCGACGGCGACATCCGTTTCCTGTCGCAGTTCCAGTAATTCATAAAGTGAGCGGTTTGCGCGTGCCCATCAAGCGTTTCAGATGGTTTTGATATGGAAGTCCTTGATCGCCGCGCGCCAACAGCTCCTGCTTTTGAAAGTACGCCTGCCCAGTCCGCTGCAGACCTGCAAGGTGCAACGGGCATGAACGCCAAAGAGTCTGACTATGCAATTTCCTGAATCCTGGTTGCGCGAATACTGCAACCCGACACTGACGACCCAAGAGCTGGCCGACATCCTGACCATGGCTGGTCTGGAAGTCGAAGAACTCGACCCCGTGGCGCCTCCCTTCACCGGCATCGTGGTCGGTGAAATCAAGGAAGCCGTGCAGCACCCCGACGCCGACCGCCTGCGCATCTGCCAGGTCGACGTGGGTGGCCCCGAGCTGCTGAACATCGTCTGCGGCGCGCCCAATGCGCGCGTAGGCATCCGTGTGCCTTGCGCCACTGTGGGCGCCGAGCTGCCACCCGGTGAGGACGGCAAGCCCTTCAAGATCAAGATCGGCAAGCTGCGCGGTGTGCAGAGCTTTGGCATGCTGTGCTCGGCCAAGGAGCTGGGCATCGACGACGACGCCAGCGGCCTGCTGGAGTTTCCCGCCGATGCGCCCCTGGGCCAGAACGTGCGCGAGTACCTGAACCTGGACGACACGCTGTTCACGCTGAAGCTCACGCCCAACCTGGCGCACTGCCTGAGCGTGTATGGCGTGGCGCGCGAGCTGTCGGCCCTGACCGGCACGCCGCTCAAAGCCCTGTCCTTCCCCGCCGCCGCCGTGGCGCTGCAGGACAAGCTGCCCGTGAAGATCGAGGCGACCGACCTGTGTGGCCGCTTCTCGGGCCGCATCGTGCGCAACGTCAACACGCAGGTGAAGACGCCCCAGTGGATGGTGGACCGCCTGGCGCGCTGCGGCCAGCGCGCGGTTTCGCCCCTGGTGGACATCTCCAACTACGTGATGTTCGAGCTGGGCCGTCCCAGCCACATCTTCGATCTGGACAAGATCCACGGCGGCCTGAACGTGCGTTGGGGCAAGGAGGGCGAGACGCTCAAACTGCTCAACGGCAACACCATCCAGGTCGATGATTTCCTCCAGGTCGGCGTGATTGCCGACGACCAGGGCTTGGAATCGCTGGCTGGCATCATGGGCGGTGACGCCACGGCCGTGTCTGACGACACGAAGAACATCTACATCGAAGCCGCGTTCTGGTTCCCCAAGGCTGTGGCCGGGCGCTCGCGCCACTTCAATTTCTCGACCGACGCCGGCCACCGCTTCGAGCGCGGTGTGGACCCTGCGTTCACCACCGAGCACATCGAGCGCATCACCGCCCTGGTGCTGGAGATCTGCGGCACGCCCGACACACAGGTCGGCGCCCTGGACGACCAGCAGCCCAACATGCCCGCGCCCAAGACCGTGCAACTGCGCGTGGCGCGTGCGGCCAAGGTCATCGGCATGGCCGTGACGCAGCAGCAATGCCTGGATGCCTTGAATGGCCTGGGCCTGCCAGCCACCGTGGCCAGTGAAGGCGTGATTGCGGTCACCGCGCCCACCTTCCGTTTCGACATCAATCTGGAAGAGGATTTGATCGAGGAAGTGGCGCGCATGATCGGCTACGACAACCTGCCGACCACCAAGCCGTTGGCGCCCATCGCGCCCAAGCTGCGCGCGGAAAACCGCCGCAGCCCCTACGCCGTGCGCCATGCGCTGGCCGGCCTGGGCTACCAGGAAACCATCAACTTCTCGTTCGTGGAGGCCAAGTGGGAAGCCGAGCTGGCGGGCAACCAGGACCCCGTCAAGCTGCTGAACCCGATTGCCAGCCAGTTGAGCGTGATGCGCTCCAGTCTGATCGGCTCGCTGATGCAGGTGCTGAAGTTCAACGTCGACCGCAAGGCGCCGCGTGTGCGCGTGTTCGAGCTGGGCCGCGTGTTCTTCAAGGATGCGTCCGTGGTCGACTCCGACACCACCGTCAAGGGCTTCTACCAGCCCATGCGCGTGGCCGGTCTGGCCTATGGCGCGGCCGAGCAGCTGCAGTGGGGCCGTGCGGATGCCAAGGTCGACTTCTACGACGTCAAGGGCGATGTGGAAGCGCTGCTGGCACCGCTCAAGCCCGTGTTCGAGCCTGCCGAGCACCCCGCCATGCACCCCGGCCGTTGCGCGCGTGTGCTGCTGGACGGCCAGGCCATCGGCTTTGTCGGCGAGCTGCACCCCCAATGGCGCCAGGAATGGGATCTGGCCCAGGCGCCGGTGATGTTCGAGCTGGAGCTGGACGCCGTGCTGGCCCGTCAGGTGCCCGTGTTTGCCCCCGTGGCCAAGCACCAGGCGGTGGAGCGCGACATTGCTGTGGTGGTCAAGGAGGCCGTGACCCACGCCCAGGTGATGCAGGCGATTGCCGCGGGTGTGCCCGGGGGTATGCTGCGCCATGCCGTGCTGTTTGACGTGTTCCGTCCCAAGAAGCTCAAGGCCGGCGAGGAAGCGGCACCCGGTAGCCTGGCGCAGGATGAGAAGAGCCTGGCCGTGCGCCTGACCCTGGGTCGCGATGATGCATCGCTGACCGACGTGGACATCGACACCGCCATGCAGGCGGCGATTGCCGCCTTGCAAACCCAAGTGCAGGCCCGCCTGCGCGGATGAGGCACACCATGGAAGCAAGCAAAGTGCTGATGGACAGCGACGTGGACACGGCGGGTGCCTTGACCAAGGCCCAACTGGCCGATCTGCTGTTTGACCAACTGGGCGTGAGCAAGCGCGAGGCCAAGGACATGGTCGATGCCTACTTTGACCTGATCGCGCAAAGCTTGGTGCAGGGCGAGGAGGTTAAGCTCTCGGGCTTCGGCAACTTCCAGATCCGCACCAAGGCGCCGCGCCCCGGACGCAACCCGCGCACCGGCGAGCTGATCCCCATCGAGGCACGCCGCGTGGTGACCTTCCACGCCAGCACCAAGCTCAAGGAGCAGATCCAGGGCTGAGTGGAGGGCTAGGTCCTTGATTTCAAAGGATCTGGTTGAAATCTGTGGTTTGCGGCGTCTGATTTGCCTCAGATGCTACAAAAACTGGATTACAATCATGGCTTCGGCGTGTAGCGCAGCCTGGTAGCGCACTTGCATGGGGTGCAAGGGGTCGCGAGTTCGAATCCCGCCACGCCGACCAATTTATCGAAAATGTGCCAGATACCCATCTGGCACATTTCACTTTCCAAGCATCCTCAGTGTTTGGAAAAGTGGGTGTCAAAACCACGGTATAATCTGAGGCTTCGGCGTGTAGCGCAGCCTGGTAGCGCACTTGCATGGGGTGCAAGGGGTCGCGAGTTCGAATCCCGCCACGCCGACCAGTTTGAAAAGGTCTTGATCTTCGGATCAAGGCCTTTTTCATTGGTGCATATAAATCACCAAGCATAGCGGCCAGCGCAGGCCTGGCCGGCCTTTGCAATATCTTTGGCACCGAACGCCAGAAACAGTGCGCGCGAGTAGATATGTTTTTGGTAGCGGGTCAAGCCCTTTCTGTGCTTTGTTTTACGCAGGACAAGGCTTGGATGCCGCCGCGTTAATTAACGTCAAACTGTCATCGTGGGGCCGTGGCAGGCACTTAGGATCGCGCCTTTGTCTGGCGCCAGCCATGCCTTGCACCGATTTTGTGCGTGTGCGGGCTCTCTGAGAACGATGTGTATGCGCGAAAACCTTCCCGTGATGGACCAAGAATTTGATTACCCGGCGGACGAGCTGTTGATGTCCACCACCGACAGCCAGGGGCGCATCACCCACTGCAATGCCACTTTCGAGCGCGTCAGCGGCTACACCATGCAGGAATTGATGGGGCAGCCGCACAACCTGGTGCGCCACCCGGATATGCCGCCGGAGGCCTTCAAGGACATGTGGTCCACGATTGGCCATGGCCGCAGCTGGAAGGGGCTGGTCAAGAACCGGCGCAAGGACGGCAGCTTCTACTGGGTGGCAGCCCATGTCACGCCCATCGTGCACCAGGGTAGGCCGGTGGGCTATATGTCGGTGCGGGCCAAACCCACGCGGGCGCAGGTGCAGTCGGCCGAGGCCCTGTATGCGCAATTGCATGCGCAGCGGGGGCAACCACAGCCTTCGGTGGCGCTGCATGCCGGCCACGTGCGCCGCCAGGGCTGGCGCAACCACCTGGGCAAGCTGCAGCGCCTGTCCTTCACGCAGCGCATGGCCTGGTTGCTGGCGCCGGTGCTGGCGCTGGCCCTGATTTTCCCCTGGATGGGCTGGACCCAGGCGTGGCAGCTGGCTGTGCAGGCGTTGGCGCTGCTGGCGTTGATGGGGCTGGCGCTGTGGCGCTTGCATGTGCGTGTCAGCCAGCCGTTGGCGCAGGTGCAGGCGCTGGCCACGGACCTGGCCGGCTGCCAGCTGAACAAACCCTTGCCGCCCTTGCTGCCGGGGCGCCATCCCATGGCCTTGCTGATGGAGCGCTTGCAGCAGATTCACATCAACCTGCGCGCGGTGGTGGGTGATGCGCGGCATGAGATCGGCAGCTTCACCGATTTGTCGCACGGTATTGCGGCGGGCGCCACCCACCTGGCGCAGCGCACCGATGTGCAGGCCGGCAAGCTGCAGGAAACGGCCAGCACCATGCAGGTGCTGGCCCAGGCGCTGAGGCAGTCGCAACAGACCACGCTGGAGGTGATGGCGGAAAGCCAGAAGAGTGCGCAGCTGGCATCCGAGGGTGGCAAGGCCATGGAGCACGTGGAAAGCCTGGTGGAGAGCATCCGTCGTTCGTCGCAGCAGATGGGCAGCATCATCGCCACCATCGAGTCGATCGCGTTCCAGACCAACATCCTGGCGCTGAACGCCGCGGTGGAGGCCGCACGCGCCGGCGAGCAGGGGCGTGGCTTCGCGGTCGTGGCCGGGGAGGTGCGGGCCCTGGCGCAAAGCAGTGCCCAGGCGGCGGGGGAAATCCGGCGGCTGATCTCGGATTCGCACGCACAGATGGGGCAGGGGGTGGAGAAGATGCAGGATGCTGGGCGTACCATCACCGAGGTTGTGCAGGCCGTGGCCCATGTGAGTGATCTGATGGGGGCGATTGGCGATGCCTCGCGCGACCAGGCCAGTGGCATCGGTCAGGTGGATGCCGCGTTGCGCGATCTGGACACGGTGACCCAGGGCAATGCCCGCCAGGCCGAGGAATCGGCGCAGGCCGCCCTGGGCATGAGCAGCAATGCCACCATCCTGGGTCGCACCCTGGAGGTCTTCAGGCTGTAGCGGAGTGCGGTCCCCATCGGTGGATGGGGGGTGGCAATCAAAAAGCCCCGGAGCGCATGGCTGCCGGGGCTTTTTTGATGGGGTGTGCGCGGCTTAGGCGGCTTGCTGGTCCTGGATCAGGAAGTTCAGGCGGTCCTGGCCGGCGATCCACAGCGGTGGCTTGCCGCGGCCGGTCCAGGTGGCGCCCGTGGCGGGGTCGCGGTACTTGGGGGCCACGATCTTGGCGCCGGTGCTGGCGGCCGCGCGGGGGGCTTTCTTGGAGAAGACGTCTTCTTCGGTCAATTCGTACTCGGCCACGATGGCGCGCACCTGGGCGATGGCAGAAGCCAGGGCTTCTTTGCGTGCCGCTTCAATTTGCTTTTCCAGTTCTGCGCGCTGGGCCAGTAGCTCTTTATAAGTAGTCATCAAGTTCAGAGGGGTCGGTGAAAAGGGGAGTTACGCCGAAACGCAATCTCAATTGGGTTTCCATTTTATCTGAGTTTGCAGGAAACAAAAATTAATACGGACAGGGAGTGCAGCTTTCTTGCGGAAATCGTGGGTCGCTGAAGAAAAGGTGCTGCGCTCTACGTAATTCCACGAATGAAAATTGCATTCCATGGGCGTCAGCTTGTCGAAAGAGCGCCGTGAATAATGGCCGGCAGATAAAAAGTCAAGGAGACGAAACCATGGTGTCATTTGCTGAATTCCATCAGCGCTCGATTGATCCCGCCACCCGCGACGCATTTTGGTCCGAGCAGGCGCGCTGGGTGGATTGGGCGCAAGCGCCGCAGCAAATCTGCGATTACAGCAACCCGCCATTTGCGCGCTGGTTTGCCGATGGCCGATTGAATCTGTGCCACAACGCCGTGGACCGGCACTTGGCCGATCGTGCGGAGCAGGCCGCCTTGATCGCGGTATCGACCGAAACCGAAACGGAAAAGACCTACAGCTACCGCGAACTGCATGCCGAAGTGCAGCGCATGGCGGCGGTGCTGCAATCGTTTGGGGTGGAAAAAGGCGACCGGGTGCAAATCTATATGCCCATGATTGCCGAGGCCGTGTTTGCCATGCTGGCCTGCGCCCGTTTGGGGGCCATTCACAGCGTGGTATTTGGCGGTTTTGCGGCGGTGTCGCTGGCATCGCGCATCGAGGACGCCCAGCCCAAGGTGATTGTCAGTGCCGATGCCGGCTCGCGTGGCGGGCGCGTGGTGCCTTACAAGCCTTTGCTGGATGAGGCCCTGGGCCTCAGCGCCCACAAACCGCAGGCGGTGCTGCTGGTGAATCGCGGACTGGCCAAAATGGATTTGCGCGCGGGGCGCGACCACCTGTGGGGTGATTTGCGCGCCCGCTATCTGGATGCCCAGGTGCCTTGTACCTGGGTGCAATCCACCGACCCCAGCTATATCCTCTATACCAGTGGCACGACCGGCAAGCCCAAGGGTGTCCAGCGCGATACGGGCGGTTATACCGTGGCCCTGGCCGCCAGCATGCCGCATATTTTCGGCACCAAACCAGGGCAAACCTTTTTCTGCACCAGCGATATTGGCTGGGTGGTGGGCCACAGTTACATCGTATATGGCCCCTTGATTGCCGGCATGGCCACCATTTTGTATGAAGGCCTGCCCATCCGGCCCGATGCCGGCGTGTGGTGGAGCCTGGTCGAGAAATACCGCGTGACCCACATGTTCTCTGCGCCCACGGCAGTGCGCGTGCTCAAAAAGCACGATGCGGCTTTTCTGCGGCAATATGACCTGTCGAGCCTGCAGGCCCTGTGGCTGGCGGGCGAGCCCCTGGATGAGCCCACGGCGCAATGGATCAGCGAGGCCTTGCAGGTGCCCATCATCGACAACTACTGGCAGACGGAAACCGGCTGGCCGATTCTGACGCTGTGCAATGGCGTGCAGCCGCAGGTCAGTCGCTTTGGCAGCCCCGGCAAGGCCGTGTATGGCTACAACGTGCAGTTGCTGGATGACAAGACCGGCGAGGAACTGACCGAGCCGGACCACAAGGGGGTGCTGGCGATCGAAGGGCCCCTGCCGCCGGGCTGCATGCAGACCGTGTGGGGTGACGATGCCCGCTTTGTCAAAACCTACTGGCAGAGCATCCCGGGCAAGCTGGTCTACAGCACCTTCGACTGGGGCATCCGCGATGCCGATGGCTATTACTTCATCCTGGGGCGCACCGACGATGTGATCAACGTGGCGGGCCACCGGCTGGGCACCCGGGAGATCGAGGAAAGCATTGCCGCCCATCCGGACATCGCCGAGGTTGCCGTGGTCGGCGTGGCCGACAACCTCAAGGGGCAGGTGGCGATGGCGTTCGCGGTGGTGCGCGATGCCGGCAAGGTGGCCGATGCTGCGGCCCAGGCGCGCATGGAGGCCGATGTGATGAAGCTGGTCGACAGCCAGCTGGGGGCGGTGGCGCGTCCTTCGCGGGTGGTGTTTGTGTCGGCCCTGCCCAAGACGCGCAGTGGCAAGCTGCTGCGCCGTGCGCTGCAGGCGGTGGCCGAGCGCCGTGACCCCGGGGATCTGACCACCATGGAAGACCCGACGGCCCTGGCCCAGGTCAAGCAGCTACTGGAAGCCTGATCGACCTTTGCCCAGCACCAGGGACCGCAAGGTCCCTTTTTTGTGCCGGTTTTTTCAAAAAAAGGAGCTGTCAGCGCAAGCAGGATAAGCGCTGTAAGCCTATTTCTTGCATTTTCTGGGCGACGCAACGCGTCGTGGCCCGTGGGGGTGGTCGTGTACCCCGTGGGGGCTGGTGGCGTTGTCGGTCGCCCGATCTTCAGCGCATGGCGGCGGGGGCGACGGGCGGAGTGGCCTGGGCGGTTGACCAGGTCGACAGCCAGGCGGGCAACTGGGCCAGCGGCATTGGGGCCGCGAAGTGGAAGCCCTGGGCGATGTGGCAGCCCATGAGTTCCAGGGCAGTGCACTGGTCGGCGCTTTCCACGCCTTCGGCGATCACCGCGTAGCCGAAGGCCTGGGCCAGGCTGACGACGCCATGGACGATGGCGCAATCCCCGGGGTCGCTGAGCATGTCGCGCACAAAGCTGCGGTCGATCTTGAGCGAGTCCAGCGGCAGGCCGCGCAGATAGGTCAGCGAGGAGTAGCCGGTGCCGAAATCGTCCAGGGTCACGCTGATCCGCTGCGCGCGCAGTTGCGCCAGCACCTGGGCCACGTGCTGCAGGTCGTACAAGGCGGCGCTTTCCGTGATCTCCAGGTCCAGCCAGTGCGGGGGCACGTCCGGGTGGGCCTGCAGCAGCTCGGTCACCCATTGGGCAAATCCCGGCTGCTGCAGGTGCCGCGCGGAGATGTTGACGGCCACCTGCAACTGCAGCCCCTGTGCGATCAACTGCTCGATGCAGCCCATGGCATGGCGCAGCGCCCATTGGCCGAACGGCACTTCCAGCTCCGTGCCTTCGATCAGTGGCAGAAAGTCCTGGGGGCTGAGCACGCCGCGCTCCGGATGCAGCCAGCGTGACAAGACCTCCACGCCCACGACGCGCTGGTGGCGGGTGTCGACCTTGGGCTGCACGTAGAGCGTGAACTCCCCGCCCTCCAGCCCCTCGCGGATGCGCAGACCCTGGATCTGCTGCGCGCGCTGGCTGCGCTCCTGGCTGCTGTCAAAGGCCTGAATGCGGTTGCGCCCGCTTTGCTTGACTTGGTACATGGCCTGGTCGGCGTGGCGGATCAGGGTGTCGGCGTCGCAGTCGTCTTCGGGGTAG
This sequence comes from Comamonas sp. GCA5, assembly GCF_036541385.1. NCBI lineage: Bacteria > Pseudomonadati > Pseudomonadota > Betaproteobacteria > Burkholderiales > Comamonadaceae > Comamonas > Comamonas sp. GCA5. The sequence continues at coordinate 17,373 of NZ_JAZHFR010000009.1, forward strand.
AGGGTGTAGCCGATGCTGGCGGTGACCTGCACGGCTTCGCCATCCAGGGTGTAGGGGCGGGAGATGCTGGCCATCAGCCGCTGCAGCAGGTTTTCGCACTGCACACGGGTGTGGATCTGGCTGAGCAGCAGCACGAATTCGTCGCCGCCAAAGCGTGCCACGCAGTCATCGGCGCGCAGGGCGTGCTGCAGGCGCTTGGCCACCAGGACCAGCAGCCGGTCGCCGGCGTCGTGGCCCAGGCGGTCGTTGATGGGCTTGAAGCCATCCAGGTCCAGGTAGACCACGCCCAGCAACTGCTGGCTCTGGCGCGCCTGGACCAGGGCTTCGTGCAGGCGCGCCGCCAGCTCGATCCGATTCGCCAGCCCGGTCAGGGCGTCAAAGTGCGCCAGCTGCTGCAGGCTGTGCTTTTGCTCCTGCTGGGTGGTGACGTCCAGGCACACGCCCAGCATGCGCATGGCGCGCCCATGCAGGTCGTAGCGCACCACCTTGCCCATGGAGCGCAGCCAGCGCGAGCGGCCATGCGCCGGCTGCAGGCGCCAGGTGACATCGAAAGGTCCGTCCTCGGGGTGGTCGATGTGGCGCAGCAACTCCTGGTTGAAGCGCGCAATGTCGTGGCTGCCAACGAGCTCGGTCCAGTGCCAGTCCTGGCGGGCCTGGCCCAGGCTGGCCGGGCCATCCTGCACGGGCAGGTGGTTGAGCGTGCTCCAGAACGCATCGCCGGTGATCAGCCCGGTGTGCAGGTCCCAGTCCCAGCGGCCCAGCGAGGCCGCCTCCAGCGTGATGGACAGCAGGGCTTCGCGCTCGCGGATGGATTCTTCCTGGCGCTTTTGCGCATCGATGTCCTGCATCACGCCGCGCATGGCAGTGATGCGGCCGTCGTCGTCCAGGACGGCTTCACCGCGCGAGCGCACCCACAGCTTGCGCCCGTCGGTGCGCAGGATCTGGATTTCCAGCTCCCAGTCGCTGCGTGCGCGCAGGCAGTGCTGCAACTGCGTGCGCATGCGGTCACGGTGCTCGGGCACCACAAAGGTGTTCAGGTAGTCGCGTGGCAGCGCACTGCCGCGGGGCACGCCATGCATGTCGTAGCAGACGTCGGACCAGTAGACCAGTCCCTGGCCGCGCCGGTCTTCCCAGGCGCCCAGGCGCGCCAGGTGGCCAGCTTGCTGCAGCTGGCGGTTGAGGGCGTACAGCTCCTGCAAGGTGCGTTCATGCTCGCGCATGTCGTGGAAGACGAACAGCATGCACTCTTCGCCCGCCACCGTGATCGGGATGGCCGAGATCGTGCCTGGCACCAACTCGCCCCCGGTCTGGCACAGGATGCGCATTTTGTCGACCTGGCCCTTGAGGGACAGCTCGTCCAGCAGCTTGCTGCGTTCGTCCGGGGTGGCGTAGACCTGCAGCTCGGCATTGGTGCGGCCGATGACCTGCTGCAACTCCAGCCCCATCATGCGGCAGAACGCCGGGTTGACATCCACAAAGCGCCCATCGCGCAGCGAGGTGATGCCGGCGGCATCGGGCAGGGTGCGGTAGGCCGCGCTGTAGATGGTCTGCACCACCTGGCGCTGCGCGCTGATGTGGTTGTGCCAGAGGTGGGCCAGGGCGGCCCAGGCCAGCGCAACGGCCAGCCAGGGCAGGTTCAGCCAGTCCCAGCCCTGGCCCCACCAGGCGCCGGGGTGCTGCGGCCACTGCTGCGTTTCCCAGATCGCCACCAAGGTGACGGCCAGGGCCACGGCCAGGCCCAACGCCGCGGTGCGGGTGCGCAGCAGGGAAAGAAAGAGCGGACGGAGGGCATTCATGGACCAGGGAGTGTGGGGCAGCCGAGTGCAGCCGCAATGCTGGGGGCGGTCCCCGCCCGTTGGAATCGGGGATTTCCTTGTAACAACATGTTTTTCGTGCTGCATCAAGCTTTCGCCTGGGCTTGTGCAGACGGGGTGGACGGCGCCACTAAAATGTGGCTGCAGGCACGACGGACGTGCCTTGTTTTTTTGCAGATCCAACGCTGAGGACACCACTGTGCAGATTGCTGCTTCCATCTTCAAGGCCTACGACATTCGCGGCATCGTGCCTTCCACGCTGAACGAGGACGTGGCGCGCAGTGTCGGGCGGGCCTTTGGCCAGGCTGCCCTGGCCGAGGGGGAGCGGGTGGTGGCCGTGGGGCGCGATGGTCGCCTGTCCGGCCCGGCGCTCAGCCAGGCGTTGATGGCCGGGTTGGTGGAGGCGGGGGTCGACGTGCTGGACGTGGGCATGTGCACCACGCCCATGCTGTACTTTGCGGCCAGCACCTTGTGCACCAGCGGCATCATGGTGACTGGCAGCCACAACCCCAAGGATTACAACGGTTTCAAGATGGTGCTGGCCGGTCGGGCCATCTATGGCCCCGAGATCCAGGCCCTGCGCCAGACCATCGAGACCGAGCACTGGTCGCTGCCCGGTGGCGGCCAGGTGCGCCAGGCCGATGTGCTGGAAGCGTACAGGGCGCGCATCGTGGGCGACGTGCAGCTCAGTCGCCCGATCAAGGTGGTGGTCGATTGCGGCAATGGCGTGGCCGGTGCCACGGCGCCGGGCATCTTCCGCGCCCTGGGCTGCGAGGTGCTGGAGCTGTTCTCGGAGGTGGATGGCACCTTCCCCAACCACCACCCCGACCCCAGCAAGCCCGAGAACCTGCGCGACGTGGTGCGTGCGCTGCAGGAGACGGATGCCGAGCTGGGCCTGGCCTTTGACGGCGACGGCGACCGCCTGGGCATCGTCACCAAGGATGGCCAGACCATTTACCCCGACCGCCAGATGATGTTGTTTGCCAAGGACGTGCTGTCGCGTGTGCCGGGCGGCACCATTTTGTTCGACGTGAAGTGCACGCAGCGCCTGGCGCCAGCCATCCGGGAAGCCGGCGGCGTGCCCGAGATGTACAAGACCGGCCACTCGCTGGTCAAGGCGCGCATGAAGGAGGTCGACTCGCCCCTGGGCGGCGAGATGAGCGGGCACATCTTCTTCAAGGAGCGCTGGTTCGGCTTCGACGACGGCACCTATGCCGGCTGCCGCCTGCTGGAAATCCTGAGCCGCGAGGCCGACCCCAGTGCCGTGCTGAATGCGCTGCCCACCAGTTTTTCCACGCCCGAGCTGAACGTGGCCTGCGCCGAGGGCGAGCCCCATGCGCTGACCGCCGAGTTGCAGGCCCTGGCCCCCACGGTGTTGACTGCGCCGGCGCAGATCAGCACCATCGACGGCCTGCGCGTGGACTGGCCCGATGGCTTCGGCCTGATCCGTGCCAGCAACACCACACCCGTGCTGGTGCTGCGCTTCGAAGGCCAGACCGAGGCTGCGCTGCAGCGCATCGAGGCGCAGATGCTGGCGCTGCTGGAGCGTGTCAAGCCGGGCGCCCAGGTGGGCCATGCGGCGCACTGAACCGCAGACCCTGGCTGCATAGGGACCCCGCGCATGAACTGGAGTTTGGCTGCCTATTCGGCCCTGGCCTGGGCCGCACAACCGCTGCTGCGGCGCAAGCTGCGCCGCCGTGCGCAGGCCGAACCCGGCTACGGCGAGTCCGTGGAGGAGCGCTTTGGTCGCTACGCCCCGGCCGACCTGGGCCGTGACGGCGCCGGACACTGGGTCTGGGTGCATGCCGTCTCGCTGGGCGAGACCCGGGCGGCCGCCCTGTTGATCGCAGAGCTGCGCGTGGCCCTGCCCGGCATGCGGCTGTTGCTGACCAATGGCACGGCCACCGGCCGTGCCGAGGGGCGCAAGCTGCTGCAGCCCGGGGACCTGCAGGTCTGGCAGCCCTGGGACAGCCCACAGGCCGTGCGGCGGTTTTTGCGCCAGTTTCGCCCCGCCGTGGGCGTGTTGATGGAAACCGAGATCTGGCCCAATCTGGTGGCCGGTTGCCACCAGGCCGGCATCCCCCTGGTGCTGGCAAATGCGCGGCTCAACCCCAAGTCCCTGGCCGGTGCGCGGCGCTGGCCGGCGCTGTTCGGCCCCACCTACGCCGCCTTGCGGGCCGTCTGGGCGCAGTCCCAGGAGGACGCCGAGCGCCTGCGCAGCCTGGGCGCGCCGGTGCAGGCCGTGCTGGGCAATCTGAAGTTCGATGTCCAGCCTGACGCGCAACTGCTGGCCCGCGGCCAAGCCTGGCGCGCCGCCAGCCCACGCCCGGTGGTGATGCTGGCCAGCGCCCGCGAGGGCGAGGAAGCCCAGTGGGTGGCCCAGTGGGATGGCCGCAAATTCCACGGTGTGGCGGGCCAATGCCAATGGCTGATCGTGCCGCGCCATCCGCAGCGCTTTGAGGCGGTGTATGCCCTGTTGCAGGGGGCCGGCCTGCGCGTGGCCCGCCGCAGCGATTGGGGCGATGGCCTGCCGCCTGCGGATGTGGATGTCTGGCTGGGCGACAGCGTGGGCGAGATGCCGCTGTACTACGCCGCCGCCGATGTCGGGCTGCTGGGTGGCAGTTTCGAGCCCCTGGGCGGGCAGAACCTGATCGAGGCGGCCGCCTGCGCCTGTCCGATGGTACTGGGGCCGCACACCTTCAACTTTGCCCAGGCTTCGCAGCAGGCCTGCGAGGCCGGGGCCGCGTTTCGCGTGCTTGACATGGAGCAGGGCGTGCAACTGGCCACCGCCCTGGCGCGCGATGCCGATGGGCTGCGCCGTGCGCGCCAGGCGGCGCTGGAGTTTGCCCAGGCCCACCGCGGTGCCGCGCGGGCCACGGCCCAGGCGATTGCAGCGATCGTGCACGCGGGCGATACTTTGAAAAAGTGAGCTATCAGCGCTTGCCAGTTGTGCGCTGGAAGCCATTTTTATTGATATTTTTGCGACCGCATCGGTTCGGCGCTGCACGATGTACAACACCCACGATCCCCAAGTCCTTCCCATCCGCGACGGCGTCAAGCCCAGTTGCGTGGTCTTGCCCAGCACCGGGCAGTGCCGCACCCTGGACTATCTGGTGCAGCGCCTGCCCGCTGTGACCGGGGACGACTGGCTGGCCCGTATGGCGCGCGGCGAGGTGGTGGATGAACTGGGCCGCCCGGTGCAGCCGGACACCCCGCTGCTGCATGGCCTGCGCGTGTACTACTACCGCGAGGTGGACACCGAGCCCCATATCCCGTTCGAGGCCGAGGTGCTGTACCAGGACGCGCACATCGTCGTGGCCGACAAGCCGCACTTTCTGCCCGTGGTGCCCGGCGGGCGCTACCTGCAGAACACCTTGCTGGTGCGGCTGAAAAAGCAACTGGGCCTGCCCGACCTGTCGCCCGTGCACCGCATCGACCGGGACACGGCGGGGCTGGTGCTGTTCGCCATCCGGCGTGAGGACCGCGGGGCCTACCAGGCCCTGTTTCGCGAGCGCACGGTGCACAAGACCTACGAGGCGATTGCGCCCTGGAACCCGCAACTGCACTTTCCCCGCGAGCACGCCAGTCGCATGGTCGAAAGCCAGAACTTCATCCGCATGCACGAGGTGGCGGGCGTGCCCAACAGCCTGACGCGCATGGAGCTGCTGGAGCACAACCGGCAATGGGCACGCTACCGGCTCAGCCCCGTCAGCGGCAAGCGCCACCAGCTGCGCGTGCACATGGCCGCCCTGGGCCTGGGGCTCAAGGGCGATGGCCTGTACCCGGTGGTGGACGATGCGCCGGAAGGCGACTTTTCGCGCCCGCTGCTGCTGCTGGCCCAGACCCTGGCGTTCCAGGACCCGGTCACCGGCGCGGCGCGGCAGTTCCGCACGCGCCGCAGCCTGGGGCCGTTGCCAGACCCGGCGCCGGCAGCCTGAACCTGCCCGCGTGGTGCGCGAGGCGCAATTGCAGGCCTGCGCCCGTGGTACAGGCCTGCAAACCTATAATCCCCGGTTGTCCCGTGCCGCGAGCTTTGCGCACAACGAAACCACATATCCATGAGCACTCCCACTTTCTCCGTTGCAGACATCCGCAAGACGTTCCTGGACTTCTTTGCCTCCAAGGGCCACACCATTGTGGAATCCAGCCCGCTGGTGCCCGGCAATGACCCCACCTTGATGTTCACCAACTCGGGCATGGTCCAGTTCAAGGACGTGTTCCTGGGGACCGACAAGCGCCCCTACACGCGTGCGACCAGCGTGCAGACCTGCCTGCGCGCCGGCGGCAAGCACAACGACCTGGAGAACGTGGGCTACACGGCCCGCCACCACACCTTCTTCGAAATGCTGGGCAACTGGTCGTTCGGCGACTACTTCAAGCGCGAATCGCTGAAGTGGGCCTGGGAGCTGCTGACCGAGGTCTACAAGCTGCCGGCCGAGCGCCTGCTGGCCACCGTCTACGCGGAAGACGACGAGGCCTATGACATCTGGACCAAGGAAATCGGCCTGCCCCCCGAGCGCGTGATCCGCATCGGCGACAACAAGGGCGGCCGCTACAAGTCCGACAACTTCTGGATGATGGCCGACACCGGCCCCTGCGGCCCCTGCTCGGAAATCTTCTACGACCACGGCCCGGAAATTCCCGGCGGCCCTCCAGGCTCGCCCGATGAAGACGGCGATCGCTACATCGAGATCTGGAACAACGTGTTCATGCAGTTCGACATGGCCGAAGACGGCTCGGTCAAGCCGCTGCCCGCACCTTGCGTGGACACCGGCATGGGCCTGGAGCGCCTGGCGGCCATTCTGCAGCACGTGCACAGCAACTACGAGATTGACCTGTTCCAGAAGCTGATCGCCGCGGCCGGCCGCGAGACCCACACCGCCGATCTGGCGACCCCCTCGCTGAAGGTGATTGCCGACCACATCCGCGCCACCGCCTTCCTGGTGGCCGACGGCGTGATCCCTTCCAACGAAGGCCGTGGCTACGTGCAGCGCCGCATCGTGCGCCGTGCCATCCGCCACGGTTACAAGCTGGGCCAGAAGACCCCGTTCTTCCACAAGCTGGTCAAGGACCTGGTCGCCGTGATGGGTGATGCCTATCCCAAGATCCGCGAACAGGAAGCCCGCATCACCGACGTGCTGCGCGTGGAAGAAGAGCGTTTCTTCGAAACCCTGGCCAACGGCATGGACATCCTGGACAGCGCGCTGGCCGGTGGTGCCCAGGTGCTGCCCGGCGATGTCGCCTTCAAGCTGCATGACACCTACGGCTTTCCGCTGGACCTGTCCAACGACGTGGCGCGCGAGCGTGGCGTGACGGTGGACGAGGCTGGTTTCCACGCGGCCATGGAGCAGCAGAAGAACCAGGCCCGCGCGGCCGGCAAGTTCAAGATGGACCGTGCGCTGGAGTACACCGGTGCCTCCAACACGTTCACCGGCTATGACCGTCTGGTGGAATCTGCAAAGATCGTAGCGCTGTACGTCGATGGCACGCCCGTTTCAGCGCTGAACAACGGCCAAAGCGGCGTCGTGGTTCTGGACACCACACCCTTCTACGCCGAATCCGGCGGCCAGGTCGGCGATCAGGGTGTGATCAGCGCAGGCTCGGCCCGCTTTACCGTGGCCGACACCCTCAAGATCAAGGCCGACGTGTTCGGTCACCACGGCACGCTGACCACCGGCACGCTGAACGTGGGCGATAGCGTGCAGGCCGAGGTCGACACCCAGCTGCGCGCGGCCACCATGCGCAACCACTCGGTCACGCACATCATGCACAAGGCCTTGCGCGAGGTGCTGGGTGAGCATGTGCAGCAAAAGGGCTCGCTGGTCAACGCCGACCGCACCCGCTTTGACTTCACCCACAACGCCCCCGTGACCGCGGAAGAAATCCGTGAGATCGAGCGCCGTGTGAACGCGGAAATCCTCGCCAACACCGCCACCGACGCTCGCGTGATGGACATCGAAGCGGCCAAGGCCACCGGCGCCATGATGCTGTTCGGCGAGAAGTACGGCGAATCCGTGCGTGTGCTGGACATCGGCAGCAGCCGTGAACTGTGCGGCGGCACCCACGTGCACCGCACCGGCGACATCGGCCTGTTCAAGGTCGTGGGCGAGTCCGGCGTGGCCGCTGGCGTGCGCCGTATCGAAGGTATCACCGGCGAGAACGCGCTGGCCTATCTGCAATCGCTGGAATCCACCGTGGACCAGGCCGCTGCGGCCTTCAAGGCACCAGCGACCGAGCTGACCCACCGCATCGGCGGCGCCCTGGAGCAGATCAAGGCCCTGGAAAAGGAAATCGCTGCCCTTAAGGGCAAGCTGGCCTCCAGCCAGGGCGATGAGCTGCTGACCCAGGCGGCAAACGTCAAGGGTGTGAAGGTGCTGGCCGCCAAGCTGGAAGGTGCCGATGCCAAGACCCTGCGCGACACCATGGACAAGCTCAAGGACAAGCTGGGCGCGGCCGTGATCGTGCTGGCGGCCGTGGACGGCGACAAGGTGCAATTGGCGGCGGGCGTGACCAAGGCCGAGACCGCCAAGGTCAAGGCCGGCGAACTGGTGAACTTTGTGGCCCAGCAAGTGGGTGGCAAGGGGGGCGGCAAGCCCGACATGGCCATGGCCGGCGGCACCGATGCCGCGGCGGTGCCCGCTGCGCTGGCCTCCGTGCAAGCCTGGGTGACCGAGCGCATCTAAGACGCAAACGGCCCAGCCGTTCGACAGCCAGGGCTTCCGCTCCCTGGCTTTTTTTTGCCTGCCATCCGGGAAAGGGAAGGGTAGTGCTTCGCTTATTCCTATTGGATTGCTTGGTCTATTGATTTTTTAAAAGCTTTTACGCTTAATCTGTATCCATGTCTGTATGCAAGCGGCTGACTTCAGCGCTTACGGTGGCCTGCTGTTTGTTGCGTCACGCCAAGTCGGTGGGCTTGTGCGTGGCTGCCGCATGGGCCGCCATCTGCATGCCGGCCACTGCGCAGTCGGTGGTGTTCATCAATCCCGGTAAAGCCACTGAAACCTTCTGGGCCTCTGCTTCCGACGCCATGCACAGGGCGGCCCAAAGTCTGGGCATGCAATTGCGCGTTATCTATGCCGAGCGGGATCGGCTGGAGCCGATTGCGATTGCCCAGCGTTTGGCGCAGCTGCCGCCTGCACAACGTCCGCAGTACGTGGTCTTCTCCAACGACTACAGTGTGGCACCGGCGGTGTTGCGTGCCCTGGAAGGCTCCAGCATCCAGGCTTTCCTGGCCTACAGTGCCATCCAGCCGGAGCTGCGTGACCAGGTCGGGGTGCCCAGGGGGCGTTACCCATTCTGGCTTGGCAGCCTGGAGCCCCGAGCCCAGGACGCCGGTTATCTGACGGCCAAGGCCCTGATCGAGGCCGCGCGCAAGCGCCCCGTGCTCAAGGCCGCGGATGGAAAATTCCACCTGCTGGCGATTGCCGGGGATCGCTCCACCGCCTCCTCCATCGCGCGCAACCAGGGCCTGCACCGGGCTGTGCTGGAAGCGCCGGATACCGTGCTGCTGCAGGAGGTCTATGGCGAGTGGCGGCGCGACAAGGCGCGCTTGCAGGCGCAGGAGTTGTTCCGCCGTTATCCGGAAGCGCGCTTGGTCTGGAGTGGCAATGATGAAATGGCCTTGGGCGCCATGCAGGCCTGGCAGATCCAGGGCGGCAAACCCGGCAAGGACGCGCTGTTCAGTGGGATCAATACATCGGCACAAGCCTTTGAGGCCTTGCGCCAGCAGGAATTGAGCGCCCTGGCGGGCGGGCACTTTCTGGCGGGGGCCTGGGCCTTGGTGCTGCTGTTTGATTACCACCACGGGGTGGACTTCAGCTCCGAAGGCCTGGAGCTGGTGTATCCGATGTTTAAACTCTTTGGTACATCCAGCAGCCTGCGATTTGAGAAAAGCTTTGGCACAGGACAGCACCCCCTGGACTTCAAGCCGTTCAGCAAATACCACCATCCTGCTTTGCGACGTTACGACTTTGACTTGGACCAGCTGCTGCGTTAGCAGCGTGTGAATGTATGTACCGTGAAGCCGGGGAGTTCCGCTCGATTGCCACTTTGATGTTGCAGCGCATCATCGCGCTGGCACTGGTCTGCCTGATCGGGACGGGGGGGCTGCAGCTGTGGCTGGAGCGCCAGCAGCAGGAAAAGCTGTTCTTCCAGACCATGGCCTTGATGGTGGAGACCAGCAGTCAGGCGATGGCGCATGCCATCTGGGACATTGATCGCGATGTGCTGAGCTTCCAGATCCGTCGTCTGACGGAGCTGGAGGCGGTGGGGCTGGTCCGGGTGTACATCCGGTCGACCGGCGAAATCCTGACATCCGGGCGTGCCGGGGTGGCTCAGGATGTGCCGTCCTACCAGACGGTGATTTACGCCCCCCACGCGCTGCAGCAGCCCTTGGGCACGATCGAGGTCTGGGCCGATCGCACCTATTACCGCAATCTGTTGTGGGAGTCCCAAAAGCGCGTGATTCCCGGCTATCTGATCTTCACGGTGCTGATGTGCCTGATGGTGGCCTGGGTCATGCGCCGCGACCTGGGTCTGCCGCTGCGCCAGATCGCGGACTTTGCGCGCAATCTCAGGCCCGAGACGTTGAACCAACCGCTGGAAGTCCGGCGCCCGGAACGGGCCCGCGCCGACGAGATCGATATGGTGATGAAAGGTTTCGAGCACCTGCAACAAGCCCTGGATCGCCACATCAAGGACCTGGATGGCATGGTCAAGGAGCGCACGGCGGAGCTGAGCGCCCTGGTGGATGAAGTCAAGCGCCTGTCCCAGCTGGATGCGTTGACTGGGACCTTCAACCGCCGCGCCATGGAGCAGCGCCTGCCGCTGGAGATGGAGCGTTGCGTGCGCTATGGGCGCCCGTTTGCGATCATTTTTGCGGACATTGACCATTTCAAGCGCATCAACGACCAGCACGGCCATGCCGTGGGGGACGCTGTGCTCAAGGCCGTGGCATCGCGCTTGCAGGCATGCCTGCGGGCCAACCTGGACTGGATGGTGCGTTTCGGTGGCGAAGAGTTCGTGATCTTCATGCCCGAAACTGATCTGTCACACGCCCAGGCCGTGGCCCAGCGGCTGGCCGAGGACATGCGCGCTACGCCTTGGGCGTGCAACGGCTTGAGCCTGTGGCTGACCTGCAGCTTCGGCGTGGCCGAATACCAGTCGGGGGATTCGATGGAGAGCCTGCTGGAGCGTACCGACCACATGCTTTATCGGGCCAAGGACCTGGGGCGGGACCGCGTGTGTGCGGATGCCACGGTGTGAGTCACGGCAGTGCGGTGCTTCGGCCCAGCCCATCCCTTGGCGCAGGTGCGGTTAAGGGGCTCAGAACAGCTCGACGTCCGCGTGTGACACCTGGGAGCCACCCAGCAGGCCTTGATCCTGCAGGCTCTCGAAGTGGCAGACGCGGTTGCGGCCATGTTCCTTGGCGTAGTACAGGGCCTGGTCTGCCTGCCCCAGGATTTCCACGGGCGAGCAGAGTTTGGCGCCGGCAAAGCCGACACTGACGGTGACCTGCCCGACCTGCGGAAAATCATGCCGCGCCACCATGGCCCGGAAGGCTTCGAGCGAGGCCTGCGCGGATTCCTTGGCCATCGGGGGCATCAGCACCACGAATTCTTCGCCACCAAAGCGGAAGATGCGGTGGCGCGGGCCGAAGGCCGAGCGCAGCAGGTTGGCCACCAAGATCAGCACCTCATCACCGAACAGATGACCAAAGCGGTCGTTGACCAGCTTGAAGTGATCGATGTCGATCACGGCCAGCCACGGCTGGATCTCGGTCTGCATGCTGACGGCGCTGGCAAAGCGCAGCAGGTGCTCGTCGAAGGTCTTGCGGTTCAGCAGATCCGTCAGCGCATCGCGTTCGCTGTAGTCCAGCAGGCTTTGGTAGTTCTGGTAGACGTTGAACACCCCGGTGATCACGTCCAGGTTGTGGGTGTTGAAGGGCTCGGACTGGGTGATCTCAATGCACACATGCACTTGTTCGTGCATCCAGACGGGCAACCAGATGGTGTGCTGGTGCGCGTCGGAGTGCTGGGCCTGTTGCGCCTTGTGGGCAATGCAGGCCTTCAGGTGGGGCAGGGCCTGCAGCGGAATGCGCTGGGCATCGTTGGCAAAGTCCTGCTCGGCCGCCACCAGTTGGCCGGCTTCGTACCAGGTGCGGGGGCGCACCCAGTATTGGTCACCGAGCTTGAGCAGCTCCAGTGCCCGAACATTCGTGATGTGCGGTAACTGCAAGAACGTGGAGAGTACGGACAACTCCAAGCGCAAATGATCGCGTTGGCCGGTCATTTGAACCAAGTTTTGCAGAAGGTGCATGAAGTTCGGCGCGGTGGTGACAACCAGGAAGCGCGCAGCTTAACACTTGGTGAAGACTAAGTCCCAGACTCCGTGGCCTAAACGCAGCCCCCGATTTTCAAATTTTGTTAACGGGCGGTAATCTGGCTTGGCGGCATAGCCCTGCGCGGTGTTGGCCAGCTGCGGTTCGGCGCTGAGCACTTCCAGCATCTGCACGGCATAGGGTTCCCAGTCGGTGGCGCAGTGGATGTAGCCACCGGGTTTCAGACGGGTGGCCAGCTTGGCGACCAGCGGCGACTGGATCAGGCGGCGCTTGTTGTGCTTTTTCTTGTGCCAGGGGTCGGGGAAGAAGATGTGCACGCCGTCAATGCTGCCTTCGGGCAGCATGTGGTCGATCACCTCCACGGCATCGTGCTGCAGGATGCGGATGTTGGTGATGTCGTGCTCGCCAATGCGCTTGAGCAGGGCGCCGACGCCGGGCTCGTGCACTTCGCAGCACAGGAAGTTGTCGTCGGGGCGTACGCGGGCAATGTGCGCGGTGGCCTCGCCCATGCCGAAACCGATCTCCAGGATCAGCTTACCGGGGCGGCCGAATGCGGCCTGGGCGTCGAGCGGTGCGTTCGCGTAGCTCAGCAGGAACTGGGGGCCCAGGTCCTCGAACGCCTTGGCCTGGCCGGTGGTCACACGGCCGGTGCGGCGCACATAGCTGCGAATGGTTTTGGGAAATGCCACATCCGCCGGGGCCTGGCCTGCGGCGTGTGCTTGGGGGGCGGCTGCGTCCGGGGCAGCCTGGGGGGTGTTTTGTTGCTCAGTCACGCTGCGCATTGTAAGTGGAGCGCCAGATTTCAACCCACTGCGCCAGCGCATCGGCCACCGTGGTTTCGGGGTTTGCCGCGGGCAGTTGCAGCACCTGGGCTGCGGCATTCAAGGCCTGCAGCGGCTGGTGCAGCTCCACCGCCGGGGCGCCATGCTGTTTGGAGAGTTTTTCGCCATCGGGCATGCGCACCAGGGGGGTGTGCAGGTACTGCGGATGCTGCAGACCCAAGGCGTGCTGCAGCAACAGCTGGCGGGGTGTGTTGTCGGCCAGGTCCTCGCCGCGCACGACGTGGGTGATGCCTTGCAGGGCATCGTCCACCACCACGGCCAACTGGTAGGCATACAGGCCATCGGCGCGCTGCAGCACAAAGTCGCCGGCCACCTGGCCGGGGCATTGCTGCTGCGGGCCCAGGCGGCGGTCGTGCCAGTGCAGGCAACCGTCAATTATGGAAAAAGGAGCACTCAGCGCTTGCCCTGTCTGCGCTGCAGGCCAATTGGATACATAGGCGTCAAGGGCAAAGCGCCAGCTGCGCACCGGCTTGCCGTGCAGCCCCTGGCGGCAGGTGCCGGGGTAGGGGCGTTCCACATGCCGCTGGTGGGACAGTCCCAGGTGCTGCCACGCGGCCTCGATGTCCTTGCGGGTGCAGCCGCAGGCATAGGCCAGGCCCGCCTGCTGCAACTGGGCCAGGGCCTGGGCGTAATGGCTGTGGCGCTGCGATTGCCAGGTGGGGGCTTCATCCGGCAGCAGGTGGCACTGGGCCAGCTGCTGCAAGATGGTCTGGTCCGCCCCGGGGGGCAGCGCGGGGGGTCGATGTCCTCGATGCGCACCAGCCAGGTGCCGTGGTGGGCGCGCGCATCCAACCAGCTGGCCAGGGCAGCCACCAGGGAACCCGCATGCAGCGGCCCGGTGGGCGAGGGCGCAAAGCGCCCGCGGTACGCGGTGCGGGGCATGGGGTCAGGCCTGTACCGGGCCGGCCACGGCCGTGGGCGACAGGCGGTGGTCGTTGAGCAGGGCTTTCTGGGTCACCGGGCTTTGCAGCTGGGTCAGCCACCAGTGCAACGCCTTGCCCAGTCCGCCACTGCTGGGTTTTTTCCAGGCATAGCGCATGCGCAGCTGGCGTGTGGGGCGGGTGACGGGCTTGGTGACCAGCAGTCCGGCTTCCACATAGGGGCGGGCCATGCTTTCGGGCAGGAAGCCGCAGCCCAGGCCACGCACCTGGGCGTCGATCTTGGCCTGGACGGTGTCGACCGTGAACGTGTCCTGGCCGCCCAGCAGGCCGATGGAGGTGCGCTCGCGCTGGGCCGAGTCGGCGACGACGATCAGGCGGTGCTCCAGCAGCAGTTCGTCGGTGATGGGCTGCTCCACCTGCGCCAGGGGGTGGAACGGCGCCACGGCAAAGACAAAGGTGATGTCGCCCAGGTCCTCCAGCTGCAGCCCGGGCACGCTGGTGTTGTTGCTGCCCACACCCAGGGCCAAGTCGGCCCGGCCGGTGCTCAGCAGCTCGACCGGTCCCGTCAGCGTGCCCATGCCCAGCTTGATCCGGGTGGGGGACTTCAGGGCATAGAAGGCCTCGACCAGGTCGAACAAGGTGGCCTGGGAGATCACGCCATCGGCGACCAGGGTGAGTTCCGGCTCCCATCCGGTGGCAACGCGGCGCACGCGGTGCGCCACGGCGTCGATGTCCTGCAGCAAGCGGATGCCCTCGGTCAGCAGGGCCTGGCCCGCCTCGGTGGCCTGGGCCTGGCGGGTGCTGCGGTCGAACAGCAGCACATCCAGCGCTTCTTCCATCTGGCGCACGCGATAGGTCAGCGCACTGGGCACCAGGTGCAACTGTCGCGCCGCAGCGGCAAAACTGCCAGTGTCGGCAATGGCCTGCAACATGGCCAGGCTGTCTGGCGTTAAAACATCACGAGGGCTGGGCATGCGGTGGAACGCTCATTCAAAGAGTTTGAATGATGCCATCAAACGGTGGCGATCAACGCTGGAACTGGCGCCCTTACAGTTCTGGACATGGCAGGTCACGACCTGCAGATGCAAGGAGCACCCCATGATTCAAATCCGCAAATCCCACGAACGTGGCTACGCCGACCACGGCTGGCTCAAGTCGTTCCACAGCTTTTCGTTCGCCGGCTACTACGACCCGGCCCACATGGGCTGGGGCAACCTGCGCGTCATCAATGAAGACCGCATCGCAGCCGGCACCGGCTTTGGCGCCCACCCCCACCACGACATGGAAATCGTCAGCTATGTCATGGAGGGCGAGCTGTCGCACAAGGACAGCATGGGCAACGTCCAGACGATTGCGCCGGGCGAAGTCCAGCGCATGACGGCCGGCACCGGCGTGGTCCACAGCGAACACAACCACGCGGCCGGCCGCACCACCCATTTTCTGCAGATCTGGCTGCTGCCCAGCCGCCAGGCGCTTGAGCCTGGCTATGAGCAAAAACGCTTCAGCGATGCTGAGAAGACCAATGTCCTGCGCCTGGTGGCGTCTCCCGACGGCCAGCAAGGCTCCGTCCACCTGAATGCCGATGCCAGCATCTACGCCAGCCTCGTGCGACCGCAGCCCGGGCAGACGGTACAGCTGGAGCACGTGTTGCCCCAGGGACGCAAGGCCTATGTCTTGGTGGTCCAGGGCCACATCGAGATTGCGGGACAAAAGCTGACAAGCGGCGATGCGCTGCTTGCAGAAAATGAGCGCAGCCTGCGCATGGAGAGCCAGCAGGCTGCCGAGTTACTGGTGTTTGATTTGGCACCCTGAGTGCCTGGTTTGTTGATGGATTCCCCCAAGGACACTGCCCATAGAAAGCAATAGATATGAACAACTCTCTTCAAGACACTCTGGCCTTGATGGGCCGCATTCTGCTGGCATGGCTGTTTGTGCCCGCCGGTTTTGGCAAGATTGCCGGCTTTTCCGGCGCTGTCGGCTATGCGACATCCGTGGGTCTGCCCCTGCCCGAGGTTGGGGTGGCGGTGGGGCTGCTGATCGAGCTGGTGGGCGGGCTGATGCTGCTGGTCGGCTTCATGACGCGCCCTGCTGCTGTGCTGCTGGCGTTCTTCACCTTGGTGGCCAGCTTCTTCTTCCATGCCTATTGGTCGCTGCCGGCGGACCAGGCCATGATGCAGCAACTGATGTTCAACAAGAACATCGCCATCTCGGGCGGTTTGCTGGCCTTTGCCGCCTTCGGGGCAGGCCGCTGGAGCCTGGACGCCAAGCGCCTGCGCGTTTGAGCGTGATCGGTGGTGGCTTGGCCGCCACCGTCATCTAACCATCAAAAAGAGCTGCATAACGCAGCTCTTTTTTGATGGGCATCGCGCAGCAATCACTCGGGCTGCGGCGCAGGCAGCATGGACTTGATGCGGCTGGCCAGTTGGGCCACCGCAAGCGAGGCCGCACAGCCCGGGGTGGCCTGCAGCAACAGTTGGCGGCGCATCACGGCATCGCGCACGGCCTTGTCGGCAGGGATGTCGCCCATGTGGATCAGGCGCATGGGCAGGCCCGACTCGGTGTTGACAAAGCGGTTCAGCACCTGTTGCAGCTGGCCGGTGATGGCGCGGCCATCGCCAGGGCGGATGGCCTGGTTGATCACCAGGCGCATATTCTGGCGCTTTTGCTGGGTGGCCAGCACCTTGATGGCCGCATAGGCATCGGTCAGCGAGGTGGGCTCCGGCGTGGCCACGATCAGCACTTCCTTGGCCAGCGAGACCGAGAACAGCACCACGTCGGAGATGCCGGCGCCCGTGTCCAGCAGCACCACGTCGTAGTTGGGGGCCAGGGTGTCGATCACATGGATCAACTGATTGCGCACCTCGGGTGTCAGGCGCGAGTATTCGACCATGCCCGAGCCGGCCAAGAGCGCATGGAAGCCGCCGGGGGCTGTGACCACCGCGTCTTGCAGCGAGGCCTTGCCGGTGAACACATCGTGCAGCGTCACCTTGGGGTAGAGGTTTAGCACCACGTCCAAGTTGGCCAGGCCCAGGTCGGCGTCCAGTACCAGCACGCGCAGTCCCAGGCGGGTCAGCGCGGCGGCCAGGTTGGCGGAGACAAAGGTCTTGCCCACCCCGCCTTTGCCACTGGTGACGGCAATGATGTGCGCGTTCGAGGTGCGGATGGTGCGCAGTTCGCCGCCAGGGATGGTGGCCTTGGTGGGGTGGAGGGGGGACAGCACGTCGCTCATCTCAATGCTTTCAGTTGACGCCATCTGTCGAGCCCAGGGGGGCGGCGAATACATCGGACCAATCCCCGGGCCAGCTGGTATCGCCAGTCAAATCGGGGACAAAAAGCAGTTTTTTTTCTTCTGCAGTCACGGTGCTGTCAGGTTGTTGTTCGATTTCAATCCGGTTGCGGCCATGGCTCTTGGCTTGGTACAACTGCTGGTCCGCGCGCTCGATCCACAGCTTGCGCGTGCTGCGTATCCATTGCAGGGCGTAGGCACCGCCGATGCTGACGGTGACGGTCAACTCCTGGCCCGGCGCGATCGGCACGCGCAACGCTTCGACCGCCTTGCGCACGCGTTCGGCCACATTCTGGCCATAGGCGGGCTGGCAGGCCGGCAGGACGATGGCGAATTCCTCGCCGCCATAGCGGGCCAGCGTGTCCATGGGGCGCACACAGCTATTCAGGGCCTGGGCCACCACTTGCAGCACCAGGTCGCCGACGTTGTGGCCGTGCAGGTCGTTGACGCGCTTGAAATGGTCCACGTCGATCATCAGCAGCAGGGCCACGTCACCGGAGCGTGCCACACGGTCCAGTTCACGGTCCAGGATGGTGTCGAACTGGCGGCGGTTGGCGCAGCCGGTCAGCGGGTCGCGCAGGGAGAGGTCGCACAGCTCATCGATGATGGCTTGCAAGTGGCCGGAGGGATCGTGGTCCGCTGGAGGCAGGCCTGCACTTTCTTCTTTACCCAGCAGTGCAAGCGCTCCGTCCAGACGGAGCTGATGCAGCGTGATGGGGAGAGTTGTGGCAGTACCAGTCACAAAAAACGATCCAGCGTGGTTAATTCGTTCAAGTGTAGCAGTCCATGCAGACTGGGTGCGGGCTTCCTGCCATTTACCTCAATAAGCGTTGCGCAAAAAAGCCAGTGCTTGTGTATTGGTACGGTGCAGGTGCAGGCCGGTGCCGGGGGTCAGGCATCCTGCTTTGTCCAGTATCGCTTGCACCGGCAATTTCAATCCGCCGATATGCAGGTCAATCCCGCGCTTTTGCAGGCTTTGGCGCAAGCGCAGAAAGCTCTCCACGCCGGTGACATCGATCCGGTTGATGGGCTGGGCGTCCAGGTACAGGGCCTGCAGGTCCGGATGCTCCTGCAGTGCCTGGGCCAGATGGCGTTCCAGCGCGGCGGAGGAGGCGAAGTCCCACTCGGCATCCAGGCGCACGGCCAGCACGTGCGGGGTGATGGGGGGCAGGTTCCAGATGGCCCGCGAGCGCAGGCTGCCATCCGCGTGTTCGCCGATCTCGACGATCCGCGGGTGCAGGCGGTGGTACAGGAAGTGGCATAGGCTCAGCAGCACACCCGTGAGCACGCCCCAGTACAGGCGCGGCGCGGTGGCCAGTGTCAGCACGAAGGTCGTCAGGGCGATGCTGCCTTCCACCGCCGAGATGCGAAACAGCGCCTGCAGGCTGCGCGGCTGGATCAGGTTGATGACGGCCGAGACCACCACCGCTGCCAGGGCCGCCTGGGGGATGTGGTACAGCCAGGGCGTGAGCCACAGTACCGTCACCAGCACCATGCCGATCGCGAACACGCTGGTCCAGCCGGTCTTGGCGCCCACGTGCAGCGTGACGGCCGAGCGGGAAAACGAGGCACTGATGGCAAAGCTGCCGCTCAGGCCAGACACCACTTTGGACATGCCCTGGGCGATCAGGTCCTGGTTTTCATTCCAGCGCGTGCCGGCCTGGCGGTGCTCCAGCTGGGCACTGGACGCCACCTCCAGAAAGCTCACTAGGCTGACCATGATCACGGGCAGCAGCAGGCGCGAGACCTCGTCCCAGCCGATGGCGGCCGGCCAGCTCAGCCCGGGCAGGCCCGCCGGCAGGTGGCCGACGATGTTGCCGTCGCGTTCGGCATAGCCCAGGGCGGCGCTGAGCATGCCGCACAAGGCCACCACGAGCACGGCCGCGGGCCAGCGCGGGGCCAGTTTCTTGAGCAGCAGCAGCAGGCCCAGCCCGCCCAGGCCGAAGCCGGCGGCCCAGCCGTCGAAGTGGTGCAGGTCGGGGTTGTGGAACCAGGCGCTCCAGGTGCTGCGCAGCCCCAGCAGGTCGGGCAGCTGCGACAGCAGGATCAGAATGCCCGCCGCCTGGGTGAAGCCGTTCAGCACCGGCGAGGTGACCAGGTTGACCAGCCAGCCGCTGCGCAGCGCGCCCAGCAGCCACTGCACGGCACCGGCCATAATGGCCATCCAGCAGGCCAGGGTGACCCAGTGGGCGCTGCCGGGTTCGGCCATGCCGGCAAGCGATGCACCGATCAGCAGGCTGGTCAGGGCTGTGGGGCCGACGCCCAGGCGGGGGGAATTGCTCCACAGCACGGCCACCAGCGAAGGCAGCAGGGCCGCGTAGATGCCGGTGACCAGCGGCATGCCCGCGAGCGCGGCATAGGCCACGCCCTGGGGCAGCAGCATCAGGCCGACTGTGACCCCTGCCAGCATTTCGCCGCGGGCCAGCGCCCAGGTGGGGCGGGGCCAGGCCAGGAAGGGGAACCACTGTTTCAATTGCATAAGCCGCTATTGTGGAGGGATTGCAGGGCGTCTTGGATGTTCGCGCTTGTCCTACGGACGCTTCGGCCCTCTCCGACCGGGCGGGATTCGGGTTGCCCCTAGGATTCACCCCACGTCGTCACGGTGTTGAGGCCGTGGCTTTGCCTATATGAAGATTGATGAGGAGCTTTCACACATGTCGATATCTCACAAGCGCGTTGTTCAAGTGCTGGCTGTCTCGGCCCTGGCCCTGGGCCTGGCCGCATGCGGTCCCAAGGAAGAAACCGCCGGCCAGAAGCTGGACAACACCATTGAGCGTACCGAGCAAGCTGCTGAAAAGGCCAAGATGGAGGCAGACCGCGCCGCCGAGGCAGCCGGTCAGAAAATGGAAAACGCCGTAGAGGCCACCAAGGAGGCCGCGCAGCAGGCCGCCGATGCCACTAAGGATGTGGCCAGCGACGCCTTGGCCGTGGCCAGCGAGGCCAGCATTACCGCCAAGGTCAAGGCCGCACTGGTGGGCGATGCCGACCTGAGCGCGCTGAAGATCAATGTGGACACCAAGGGCAGCGTGGTCACCCTGCACGGCGAAGCCCCCACCCAGGCAGGCAAGGACCGTGCCGAGCAACTGGCCAAGGCCGTGGAGGGCGTGTCCTCCGTCAACAACCTGCTGACCGTGAAGTAATCCGGCGCACGGTTTCCAAGAAGGCCGCCTTCGGGCGGCTTTTTCTTGGCCGGCGTGCGCGGTGGGCGGCTTAACATGTGGGCATGAAGCAAGCACGCCACATCACGACCGAGCTGGTACACCACGTGTACCAGGCCCCCGCCGCTTTCTCCGCGCCGCAGCCGGCGGTGCACAAGGCTTCCACCGTCCTGTTCGACAACGTGCAGGACATGCGCACGCGCCGCTGGTTGGACAAGAGCGGCTACACCTATGGCCTGCATGGCACGCCCACGACCTACCAGCTGGAAGAGCGCCTGTGCAGCCTGGAAGGCGGCCAGCAGTGCCTGCTGGTGCCCAGCGGGCTGAGCGCCATCAGCACCGTGGCCCTGGGTCTGCTGTCAGCGGGCGATGAGGTGCTGATTCCCGACAACGCCTACGGCCCGAACAAGGATTTCGCCGACCACGAGCTGACCCGCTGGGGCATCCGCCCGGTGCTCTACAACCCCATGGATCTGGCCGACCTGCAGGCCAAGATCACGCCGGCGACCACGCTGGTGTGGCTGGAAGCCCCGGGCAGCGTGAGCATGGAGTTTCCCGACCTGATCGCCCAGGTCCAGGCCTGCCGCGCGCGCGGTGTGACCACGGTGCTGGACAACACCTGGGGTGCGGGACTGGCCTTCCAGCCGTTCGACCTGCTGGCCGATGGCGGCAGCCTGGGGGTGGATGTGTCCGCGCATGCGCTGACCAAGTACCCCAGTGGCGGTGGCGACGTGCTGATGGGCAGCATCATCACGGCGGACGCGGCCCTGCACATGCGCATCAAGCTGACGCACATGCGCCTGGGCATTGGCATCGGCGCCAACGATGCGGAGCTGGTGCTGCGCTCGCTGTCCAGCGTGGCCCTGCGTTACCGCGCGCACGATCTGTCGGCCCGCACCCTGGCGGCGGCGCTGCAGCGCCAGAGTGCTGTGGTGCAACTGCTGCACCCGGCATTCGCCGGCGCGCCTGGCCATGCCCACTGGCAGCAATTGTGCGGCGGCGCCAACCAGGGCCAGGGCGCGGCTGCGGGCCTGTTCAGCGTGGTGATTGACCCGCGCTACGACCGTGCCGCCATCGACAAGTTCTGCGACAGCCTGCAGCTGTTCCGCCTGGGCTACAGCTGGGGCGGGCCCATGAGCCTGGTCGTGCCCTATGACATTGACAGCATGCGCAGCTGCGGCCGCGGCAGCCTGCAGGCCGGCTCCGTGGTGCGCTTTTGCGTTGGGCTGGAAGATACGCAGGACCTGCTGCAAGACCTGGCCCAGGCGTGGCAACTGGCTTTCGGCACGCCCTGGCAGGGCTGAGGTCGCCTGAAAAACAAGAGCTGCTGGCGCTTGTATACATTGGTTTTCAGGGTGAAATATCTCTGAAGCCTTTGTTGGAGGCGCGCCAGCCGCTCTTTTTTTTATCGGGTGTTTTCCGCAGATTGACGCCTGCGGGTGGCTATGTTTTCCTGTCTCCCACAGGAGGACAGCCATGGCAACACCGGATTCCCCCGTGCATGTGGTCGCCGCCAGCGAGGGCGCGCCCATCGTCATTCGCAGCGTCGGGTGGCAAGAACCCTTGCGCTGGCTGGCCGCCGGCTGGTGTGACATCCGCCGCGCCTGGGGCGTGGCCCTGTTCTACGGCAGCTGTTTCTGGCTGATGGCGCTGGCGCTGGCCTGGGTGTTTCGGGCCAGCCCGGAATACACCATGTCGCTGGCCAGCGGCTGCCTGCTGCTGGGGCCGTTTCTGGCCATGGGGCTGTACGACACCAGCCGCCGCCTGGAGCAGGGGCTGGCCCCGGACCTGGGTCAGTCCATCACCTGCTGGGACAAGCAACTGGCCAGCATGGGCATGCTGGTGCTGGTGCTCATCGTGCTGGAGCTGCTGTGGGGCCGCGCGTCGCTGGTGGTGTTTGCCGTGTTCTTCAACACTGGCATGCCGTCCACCACCGGCGTGGTCCAGGCCCTGTTCAGCGTCGACAACTGGGAATTCATCGCGGTCTACACCGCCGTCGGTGGCGTGTTTGCGGCCCTGGTGTTTGGCAGCACTGTCGTCTCGCTGCCGATGATGCTGGACCGCGGCACCGATGCCATGACCGCCGCCATCACCAGCTTGCGCGTGGTGACCACGCAGACCGGGGTGCTGGTGCTGTGGGGGCTGCTGATCGTGCTGCTGGTGGCGGCCGCCTTGCTGGTGCCCTGGCATTGGCCGCTGGTGGTGGTGGGGCCGTGGCTGGGCTGCGCCAGCTGGCACGCCTATCGGGCTTGCGTGGGATCGCAGCCAGTCACAGCAGAGGGCGCAGCACCGGCCACACGTTCTCCAGCATGAGCGGCTGGGCCTGGGCGTTGGGGTGGATGCGGTCGGCCTGGAACAGGGCCAGCGGGTCCTTGCCATCGGCCACGCCCTGCAGGAAGAAGGGCAGCAGCGCGGCCTTGCGCTCCTGCGCCACGCTGGCAAACAGCTGTTCAAAATCCTGGGCGTATTGCCGGCCGTAGTTGGGTGGCATCTGCATGCCCAGCAGCAGCACCTTGGCGCCGGCCTCCTGCGCCGCCTGGGTCATCCAGCGCAGGTTGTCGCGCGTGCCGGACAGCGGCAGGCCGCGCAACGCATCGTTGCCCCCCAGCTCGATGATGACCACGCTGGGCCGGTGCTGGCTCAGCAGGCCCGGCAGCCGCGCGCGCCCGCCCGAGGTGGTGTCGCCACTGACGCTGGCATTGGTGACCTGCACCGGCTGCGGGTGCTGCGCCAGGCGCTGCGCCAGCAGGGCCACCCAGCCCGTGCCGCGCGCCAGGCCGTATTCGGCGCTCAGCGAATCCCCGACCACCAGCACATGCTTGGCAGGGCGCGCCTGCGCCTGCACGCCGCCGGCCAGGGTGGATAGGCCCAGGGCCAGCGAGGACGCGATAAAGTGGCGGCGGTGTTTCTTTGTTTGTGCGTCTTGCATGCTAGCGATAAGGCCTTTCATGTCTGCTGAATTGATGTCTGCCCCGGTGATCGAAGTCGAGCACCTGCATAAAACCGTGAGCGACTCCACCGGTGCGCTGGAGATTTTGCGGGATATCCATTTCAGCCTGCAGCCCCGACAGACCGCAGCCATCGTGGGGGCATCGGGCTCGGGCAAGAGCACCTTGCTGTCGATGCTGGCCGGGCTGGACACCCCCACGCAGGGCACGGTGCGCCTGCAGGGGCAGGACATTTTTGCACTGGACGAGGATGCGCGCGCGGCCTTGCGTGGACAGAAGATGGGTTTTGTGTTCCAGAGCTTCCAGCTGCTGCCGAACCTGACGGCACTGGAAAACGTGATGCTGCCGCTGGAGCTGGCCGGCGTGCGCAGCGCGCGCCAGCAGGCCAGCGAGATGTTGCAGCGCGTGGGGCTGGGCCAGCGCCTGGGGCACTACCCCAAGCTGCTGTCCGGCGGGGAGCAGCAGCGTGTGGCCCTGGCGCGTGCCTTTGTGGTGCAGCCGGCCGTGCTGCTCGCGGATGAGCCCACGGGCAGCCTGGACTTCGCCACCGGGGCAGCGGTGATGGCGCTGATGCTGTCGCTGAACCGCGAGCTGGGCACGACCCTGGTGCTGGTCACCCACGACCGCGAGATTGCCGCGCAGTGCGAGCGCACCCTGACCATCGAGGCCGGGCGCCTGGTGTGAGTGCCAGGGCATTGCCAAATGCACGACAATCGCCGCATTCGTGAATTGGGGCCCTGTGCCCGCAGACCTGGAAATTTTTTATGACTGACGCTATCGCCCGCCCAGAATTGCCCGATCACCTGTCGATCGACCCCAGCAGCAAGTTCTTCGTGGCGGCCGTGTTCGAGCACGACATCGGCATCCGCTTCAACGGCAAGGACCGCAACGATGTGGAGGAATACTGTGTGAGCGAAGGCTGGGTGAAGGTGCCGGCCGGCAAGACCCTGGACCGCAAGGGCCGTCCCCTGCTGATCAAACTCAAGGGCACGGTGGAAGCCTACTACCGCTGAGTACGAATCGGCCCAGCCCCCTGCAGCAGCCTTCGGGCTGCTTTTTTGTTTCACGATGACTCCAGTACCGTAATTCGCTGGACTACGCCAAGGCTCGATACAGCAGGTTTATCAATTACTTAGGCGAGTTCAACATATGCCGGTGCTTTCCGAAACTTGACCCGGCTTCCCCTCGCGTGGCTCCCATGCGGCTCTTGGAAACCGGGCTTTCCGAGGAGTCATCGTGGCAAGAATAAAACTCACCAAGTCCGCAGTCGATGCGACGCAACCTCAAGACAAGGCCATCGAACTGCGGGACACCGTGGTGCCCGGCTTCCTGTGCAAGATCACCCCGGCAGGGCGCAAGGTCTTCATGCTTCAGTACCGCACGAACGCCGGCGAGCGCCGCAAGCCCGCCTTGGGCCAGTACGGGGAACTGACGGTCGATCAGGCGCGCACGATGGCGCAGGAGTGGCTGGCCGAGGTTCGCCGGGGCGGCGACCCCAGCGCGGCCAAGAATGCCGCGCGCAAGGCGCCGACCATGAAGGAGTATTGCCACACCTTCATGGAGGACTACTCCAAGCAGCGCAACAAGCCCAGCACGCAGCGCGGCTATCAGGGCGTGATTGACCGTTGCATCATCCCGATCATGGGGCGGATGAAGGTGCAGGACGTGAAGCGCCCGGACGTGGCCGCGCTGATGAAGAAGCTGGCCTACAAGCAGGCCGAAGCCAACCGCACCTTCGGCGTCTTGCGCAAGATGTTCAACCTGGCCGAAGTGTGGGGGCTGCGCCCAGACGGCACGAATCCGTGCCGACACGTCCCGATGTACCCGCCCGGCAAGGAAACCCGGCTCATCGTGGACGATGAGTTGGTGCGGATCTTCCGCCAGTTGGAGAAGCTGGAGGCCGAGGGGCTGGAGAACTACGTCATTCCGCTGGCGATTCGCCTGCAATTCGAGTTCGCCGCACGGCGCTCGGAAATCTGCCCGCTCGAATGGGCATGGGTTGATCTGGAAAAGCGCCGCGTCGTCTGGCCCGACAGCAAGACGGGTGGCATCTCCAAGCCCATGAGCGAGGAAGCCTATCGGCTGCTTTCGACGGCACCGCGCCGGGAAGGCTGCCCCTATGTCCTACCGTCGCCGAACGACCCGACCCGGCACCTGACCCACGGCGAGCACTACGGCGGCTGGACGCGCGTGCTCAAGGCGGCAGGCGTGCCGCATGTCGGTACACACGGCATCCGCCACCGGGCGACGACCGACATTGCCAACTCGGGTGTTCCGACCAAGGTGGGCATGAAGCTCACAGGTCACAAGACCGTGGCGATGTTCATGCACTATGTTCATACCGAGGACAAGCCGGTGCGGGACGCGGCCGAACTGGTGGCGAATCGGCGGCTGGCGATTACCGGGGCATCCCGTTCTATGGAGGCGACAGCATGACAAGGAAGACGCCTGTGGCAACGCGGAAGCCCGCCGCCTTACCTGCCGGCTACGCCGGCATCCACGGCGGCATCGTCGAGCTGCTGGATGCGGCGCGCCAGGCGGCGGCGCGCAGTGTCAATGCAATGATGACCGCCAGCTATTGGGAAATCGGCCGCCGGATCGTCGAGGCCGAGCAGAAAGGCAGGCGGCGGGCTGGTTACGGCGAGCAATTGATGGAACGCTTGTCCGCCGACCTGACGGCCCGATTCGGGCGCGGGTTCGGCGTCAACAACCTGGAGAGCATGCGGCGTTTCTACCTCGCGTACCCCCAACCAGAGATTTCCCAGACACTGTCTGGGAAATTGGGAAACGAGTCGCCCCCTGAGAAATCCCAGACAGTGTCTGGGAAATTGAGTCTGTCCGAACTGGCTCAGGTCTTTACCCTGCCGTGGTCGGCCTATGTCCGGCTGCTGTCGGTCAAGGATGACCATGCCCGCCGGTTCTACGAGACCGAAGCACTGCGCGGTGGCTGGAGCGTGCGCCAGCTCGACCGGCAGATAGGCAGCCAGTTCTATGAACGCACGGCCTTGTCCAAAGACAAGGCCGTGATGTTGGTCAAGGGTGCGGCGGCCAAGCCCGAGGATATCGTCACGCCCAATGACGCCATCAAAGACCCGTATGTGCTGGAGTTCCTTGACCTCAAGGACGAGTACTCGGAATCCGACCTGGAAGCGGCCTTGATCCAGCGGTTGGAAGACTTTCTGCTGGAGCTGGGCGAAGGCTTCACCTTCGTTGGGCGGCAGCGCCGGTTGCGCATCGACCAGACCTGGTACCGGGTGGATCTGCTGTTCTTCCATCGCAAGCTGCGCTGCCTGGTCATCATCGACCTGAAGTTGGGCAGCCTGACCCATGCCGATGTGGGGCAGATGCATATGTACTGCAACTATGCCAAGGAGCATTGGGCCTACCCGGACGAGAACCCGCCGGTGGGCCTGATTCTGTGTGCCGACAAGGGCCATGCTTTGGCGCGGTATGCGCTGGATGGCTTGCCAACCAAGGTGATGGCGGCGAACTACCGCACTGTGCTGCCAGATGCCGAGTTGTTGCAAAAAGAACTGGAGAACACGCGGCGGCTGCTCGAATCTCGCGGAGCGCTGTCCTTCAAGGACGGCAAGCCATAGTTGTGCGTCCCGGCGTACCGCCGTCGGGCTCGCGGGCTGCGCCCCGTGCTTCGTGCCGAATCACAGCCATTCGGCGCTGATCCCTGACGCCTCCGGCCTGGATCGTTGATCCGGGCCTGCGCGTGCTGCGCACTTGCCAACGGCGGGTGTGTGGCTGAGTGGGGTGTAGGCGGTCTTGCTGTTCCCTTCACCGTATCACGGCGTTCTCGCCGTCAATGACTGCGCGTGCTCGCACGCTTGCGGCCTAGTGGCCGTCTTCGATCTCTGACTGCTTGCGCTGCGCCGTGCTGGCAACGGTTCCGGGCAATTCCGCCCGAGCAACCGGAGCACGATTATGTCGCAACTGTCCTTTTCCTCGTTCGATGACGCTTTGCTGGTGCGTGACGCCCAAGGGCGCTACATGCCGGCATCGGTGGATCAAATTCTCGAAGCGGCGCGCCAGGCCATCGAGTTGAAAATGCAGCGTGGTGCTGAGTTCACTTCCCCGGCGCTGGTCAAGGAGTACCTGCGCAACAAGCTGGCAGGCTTCGAGCATGAAGTCTTTACAGTGCTGTTTCTGGACACGCGCCACCGGCTGATCGAGTACCGGGAGATGTTCCACGGCACCATCGACAGTGCATCGGTGTATCCGCGTGAAGTGGTCAAGGAAGCCCTGCGGCTCAATGCGGCGGCGGTCATCCTCTCGCACAACCATCCGAGCGGGAATCCTGAGCCGTCACAGGCCGACAGGGTGTTGACGCAGCGGCTGAAAGAGGCTCTGACGCTGGTGGAAGTTCGCACGCTGGATCATGTCATCGTGGCCGGTGCAAACACGGTGTCGTTTGCAGAGCATGGCTTGTTATGACACACGGGGGCTATTGCCCCCGTTTTCTGATACGAGGAAGGACATTCGGGACTTACCCGTCTAGCATATCTTCGAGCGATATCTCCCCACGCAACATCTTTAAGAACGTGGCTTGTCCACCACTGCCTGGTGCGAAATTTCGGGTTGTAAAGTCTTCGTCTTTTAACTCGATGTGATCCAGTTTTTTATAAAATTCATTCACGGACGGAATCAGTCCATAGTTTCCTTGCGCAAGTTCTGGATACGCATCTTCTCGCAAATAAATCATGAAGGCTTTAAAGGCGTTTGATCGAGGAAGGAGATTGCCCACGCGATCAGTTGCATTCCATGAGTCTGGCCATTTTTTCTCAACTGCCTTAAAGTAGTTGTAAATTATTTCGGTAATATCAATCTCTTTTCCATCAATAAATAAATTTCTAAATGGAAATTTTTTCAAATCAGATCCAGCGACGTGCTTTATTTTCTTCCCTGCCAAGAGATCATTTCTATCTTGAACGGGGTTGGGTGAAATGAATTTAACTAAAGATTCAACAAAGGATGCTTGTGTCAAGGGCTCTTTTTTTCGACCTGGCGTAGCTGTTCCTAGCCGCTTAATCCTTTGATATAGCGGGCTGCTTGGCTCTTTATCCAATGCCACCGCTACATTGTGGCATGTCTTATGAGGACTTGATGTTTTTGCCAGCTCCGTCAGGTCATACACAAGGCTTTTATTAACTTTTGTTTGCGCAAGATTTACGGTTGCAAATATATTTGCCTGCTCGGAGACATCCGCCCCGATAAATATCGCAACATTAATATCAAAATCTCGCTCATCGTAATCAAAACACCAATTATTGTTTTCATCCATGAAGGCAGCAATGCGGTGTTGACCATCTATAACTTTTGCAATTCTAGCGTAAGGTATTGAGTCTGCCTCATCAGAGGCATCGGCTTGATACTCCTTAAGAACCAGTGTGCCGATGCCGTTCCCATCTGAGTCATATTCAGCGCACTTTTCATCCACAGCAAGGATAACTGATGTTGGAAATGTCGAATCCTCTCCTTCGATATATTGCTTTATTTCTTTAATTCTCTTGGGGCTGACAGGGCGCTGGATACCAAGATATTTCTCAAGGTCACGCTGGTCTTTGGCTAACCGCCTTACATCCGAGAAGGATATATCTACTAGGTCTTGTGCCCTTATTGATGCGATATAAAAATCGCCAATTGGCTGGCGGACTTTCAGGACTGTAAGCTTTAATTCTTTACTCATCACCAGACTCCCGAGCACGCAGCCTTGCAGAAAAATCGTTCACTATATTTTTTTCAGAGCTTCTATTCTCCGATACAAAATCACCTCTCCATGCTCCATCAAGGAGCGTGAGATACCAGCAGTATAAAGAAAAGATGTAGATTGGCAGTGATAAACTACTTAGGTAGTAGCCGAGAAACGAGTTTTGGAAGTCACTCGACCCTGCCTTAATCTGCCCGAAAGCAATAGCGGTCAAGATCATGATGACGATTGAAATCAACGCCAGCAACCCGTAGCCCTTGAATAACCTTCTAACGCTTTGTACTATTTTTTCGCCAAATTGAGTTTCTGATGATTCTTGGTACTTCTCAAAAATCATATAGAAAATAGGCGTAAGAAATGTGGCGGTGTACACAAATAATTCTGAAACTGTAATGGACTCTCTTAGCTTCAGCAGAAGCTTTACTCCCACACCCGAGGTTCCATCTGGTATTGGCGACAGAAATACAGCGACGATGACAGGAAGGCTGGTCAAAATCCAAAGCGTAGAGAATTTCTTTAATGCTGTTTTATGAGCATTCAGAGGAAAATGCACCAGGCATTGAATTAGAGGCAGGCGGCCGATGGTCTTTAGTAGCATTTGATGACGACCTCCTCGTACCTGCCCCGAGCGGAAGATTTCCCGGCTATGATGCTGGCTCTATTTAACGTTGAGATCTCGCCTAGGTTTTCATATAGGCGTTTTATGCTGTCATGGCAGGCGTTAGTCACAAGCACTTTTGCCCCTCGTGATACAGCAAGCTCGACGGCATCACGAAGTCGAACCTGGTCTTCCCAGGAAAATATACTTTCGTTGTACTTTAGAAAGCCGTTGTAGTTATGTTTGACTGTATAAGGAGGATCTATAAAAACAAAATCCCCCTGCCCGGCCTTTTCAAGAGCAATTTCAAAGTCGCCAGAGAGAAGCTCTACATTTTTTAAGCACAAGGCGATTTTTTCAAAATCATCAGTCGACAGAACTACATTCTGCTTCGTTCCTATTGGGACGTTGAATTCACCTTTCTTATTTACCCGGTATAAGCCATTCCAACAGGTTCTGTTTAGGTAAATAAATTGCGCTGCTCGTGTTTCTGGCGTGCGTAACCGCTTTCGGCGAGTTTGATAATAATATTCTGAAGAGTGATTTTTGTGATGAACTCGAAGCAAATCTGCAACTTTCTTCCAGTCGCTTTTTATTGCCTCATAAACTTCTATGAGCTTTTCGTTTTTATCGCAAAGAATAGCGGAATGCGGAAGCAGGCTAAAAAAAACTGCGCCACTACCCACAAAAGGCTCGATATATCTTTCGTGCTCTATATTTAGAAGGTGTGAGTGCTTTTCGACCAACCACCTTTTCCCTCCTGCCCATTTCAGAAAAGGCGAGGTTTCTTGATAGTGGCTATTCGCGTGCGGTGGGGCGGGAATGATTTTTGTTTCGCAAAAACCTTCCTCCAACTCCAAAGAGACCCCTTCGATCGTTGCAACAGCAGCGCATTGGAATGGGTTATTTTCCCTTGATTGCCTCAAGCCCATTTTCTGTTTCCTTCATCAATTCAGAAGCGCTGCATCCCAGTGCTCTAGCAATTTTCAAGATAATCGCCAGAGTGGGCATATGCTCTCCTCGTTCAATCTTCCCCATATGTGAGCGCTCGATTCCTGCACGATTTGCCAAAGTTTCTTGCGCAACACCCTGTGCAGTCCTGATAGAGCGTACTGCGGCGCCAAACGCTTGTGCCGGCTCCGCTTCAAAGGTTGTCGCGCCCGTCGGTCGGCCACGCTGGATGGATCGCTTCTGCATATGCAGAAGTTTCAGTTTGTACAAAATTTAAAACCACGTTATATTTAACTCATTCATCCGATCCCACTTGTTTTTGTGCCTTTGAAGAAATCCACATCAGCGGCTTTCTTCAAAAGCGGAGAGCCTGATCCGTGTCTTTCCTGACTTCCGTACATGCGCCTGCGTGGCTCTACGCTTCTGCGGATTCGTACGCTTGCGCATTTGTGCATCAGGGCGCAAGCACGAATGCGCTTCAGCGCTTGCGTGCATTCGTGCAAGGCGCGCGGTCGTGACCCCGCTTGTCACCGAGGACGACCGGGCGCGGCTGCTGGCCCACGGCCAGGCCCGCGCCGCCGGGCAGGATACCGACCCGCTGCCCGTGGTGCGGCTGTTCACCCCCGACGCGCACGCAACCTGGCTGCTGGCCTCGCTCGATCCCACCGACGGCGATACGGCCTATGGCCTGATCGACCTGGGCATCGGGATGCCTGCCCTGGGCACGGTGAAGCTCTCCGATCTGGCGTCCATCGTCGGGCCGCGCAAGCAGCCCGTGATGCGCGATCGTTACTTTCAACCGACACGGCGGCTGTCGGAGTATGTGCGGCTGGCCGAAGAAGACGGTTCGATACCGGACTGATGCAGGCCCGCGCAGCGAGGCCAAGCGCAGCGCATTGTGACTATTTCCGTCTCACTCAAGACCCGCCCGGTCTGAATCCGCATTCTTGCACCGAAGCGGTGCAACTCTGATGTAAACAGTCATGGTCTTTGGCCCGGGCTGCGGCACGGTATCGGCTGCTGACCGTCGATTCCAGGCGGCACAGCCGTCGCATTCAGACGATTTTCGCAATGCACCGGAGCCAATCGGACTTGACACCCGTAGTTTCAGCTTAACCCGATAACGATGACGTTTTGATGTTGAAACGATAGCTCCCGCATGCCGAGCCGCAGCGACGTTCCTGCTGACTGACAGGAGGTTGCGTCATGGCTGGCCCGAGTGCCGAACATCGAGAACACTGGTATCCGACCGCTGCGTATCTCTACACGCTGCATCTTGATGGCCCGGCCTTGGCCTGGGAGTACCTGCGCCGCAATCCCGACTACCGGCTAGACTGGCTGCGCCGTCGCCGCCGCCCGGATGCGGCGCACCGCTGGGGCCTGCGCCTGCTGGAAGATCCCGCCCTAGACGCACGTGACGCGCATCCGGCCTGGTTTCCCGACCACGATGCCGTGGTGCAGCTTTATCCCGATGCCGACCCACCGCCCGAAGTCTATGCCTTCGAGTTCTGGTGTGTTCCCGGCCGCAAGCATCTGATCCACGACGGCAAACGCCTGGTGCTGGTGTCGCGCTGGCCCGGTTGCTGCCTGCGGCTCGCGCTGGCGCCGGGCCTGGAAGACGGCATGGCCTACCTCTACGCTACCCGCGCCTGCGCCACACCCTGCGCGCGTTATCAGGCACTGGTGGCCGAACTGGACAAGCTGGCGGCGCTGCCGGATGCCGTGCCTGCGGCAATGGCCCGTTCCCGGCCCACGCTCGCGGCGGTGCAGGAACTGCACACGCTCCAGGCGCTTGACGCGACCCTGGCCGGCGCGTCCTTGCGCGAGGTGGCCGAAGGGTTGTTCGGCGTGGATGCCGTGGCCGCCGACTGGCACGCCGACAGCGCCTTGCGTGCCCGCGTGCGGCGGCTGGCGCGTCGCGGCGAGGCGCTGATGCGCGGCGGCTATCGCAGCCTGGCGCAGCTTGGGCCAGTTGCATCGTAGCAAGGGGGGACGTTTTGCACTCCCTGCAATTCGTCCCTTAGCAGGAAGCCTGAATTTCTCGAAAGTGCCTCCATCCGGCCGCGTGGTGTGGCCGGGCTTGATGGAGGTAAATCCCATGCGACCCGCTCCCTTGCGGCCCTCTGTAACCGCTCCTTCCGCTGCTGTTGCTGCGCCCGCGCAGCCCCAACGCTATCTGACCAACGACGAAGCCGCCGACTACCTGCGGCTGTCGCCCCGCACGCTGGAGAAACAGCGCGTGATCGGCGGCGGGCCGAAGTTCCGCAAGTTCGGCCGGCGCGTCATGTACGCGGTGGCCGACCTGGATGCCTGGGCCGATGCGCGCAGCTTCGATGCCACCTCCGACCCGGAGTACGCCGAGCGCCATGCGGGTGACTACCGTGATCGCCGCTGATCGCAGGTTCACGGGTGGCCGCCGTCATGTCCAGTCTCGCGCTGCCGCCCCGGCAGCGGTCGGTGCAGGAGCGCGAACAGCTCGACCTGTTTCGCGCCTTGCCGGGCGACATGGCGCCGCGCGACAGCCAAGACTTGATGGCCTATCCGTTCTTCTCGCTGGCGAAGTCCAAGCGGGTCAAGCCCATCGACTTCCGGGCGGGCAACGTGACGATCCGCGTGGAAGGCACGACCGAGCATGGCATCGCCACGATCTGGGATGCCGACATCCTGATCTGGGCCGCCAGCCAGATCGTGGAGGCGCAGGACGCGGGCCTGCGGCCATCGCGGCTGATGCACGCCACGCCCTACGAGATCCTGCGCTTCATCGGGCGCGGCACCGGCTCACGCGACTACCAGCGTCTCAAGGCCGCGCTCGACCGGCTGCAATCGACCACGGTGGCCACGTCCATCCGCGAGACCACGGGAAGGCGGCTGCACCGCTTCTCGTGGATCAACGAGTGGAAGGAACTGGCCGACGCCAGCGGCACGCCATTGGGCATCGAACTGATCCTGCCGGACTGGTTCTACGCCGGCGTGCTCGATGCCGCCCTGGTGCTGACCATCGACCCGGCGTATTTCCGGCTGACCGGCGGTATCGAGCGATGGCTGTACCGGCTGGTACGCAAGCACGGTGGCAGGCAGGAATACGGCTGGCAGTTCGATTTCCGCTACCTGCACCAGAAGTCCGGCAGTACCGCCAAACCTTACGACTTCGCCTGCGACCTGCGCGCGCTGGTGGCGCGGCAGTCGCTGCCCGGCTACGTCCTGGGCATCGAGCGGATGCCGGACGACGGAACGGAGTTATTGACCTTCCGACCCGTGCCGTCCACGGCACGGGGATAACTCCGGGACAACCTGTGAATAGTGTCGTGCTATCAGGCGTGCGGGGTATCGTGCTATCAGGCGTGGCCCTATCGTGCTATCAGGCGTGCCAATCGGCCGAAAACCCGCGCCAGCATTGGGTTTGCGCGCTCTCTAACATACATAACTTAAATTCTCTAACTTTTAGTAGAGAAGCGCCGCTGCGGTGGACAACCGCCACGCGGCCACAAACGGCAGGCAATCCAAGCCGCCAGAAATCAGGTTTTGCAGGCGACTCGAAGCAAGGCTTTCCAGCACGGAGGGCCGCGCCATGATCGTCGCGTTACTCAACCAAAAAGGCGGCGTCGGCAAGACCACGCTCGCCACCCACATCGCCGGCGAACTGGCGATGCGCGGCCAGCACGTCGTCCTGCTGGATGCCGACCCGCAGGGTTCATCGCTGGACTGGACGCAGCGCAGAAGCCAGCAAGGCTTGCCACGGCTGTTCAGCGCCGTGGGCCTTGCACGCGAAACGCTGCACCAAGAGGCGCCAGAACTCGCCCGCCGCGCAGATCACGTCATCATCGACGGGCCGCCGCGCATCGCCGCCTTGGCGCGCTCCGCGCTGCTGGCAGCCGAGCGCGTGCTGATTCCGGTGCAGCCCAGCCCCTACGACTTGTGGGCCAGCGCCGAGATGGTGGCACTGATCCGTGAGGCGCAGGTGTTCCGGCCTGCGCTGCGCGCGGCCTTCGTCATCAACCGCCGCGTTAGCACCACGGTGATCGGTCGGGAGGCGCGGCAATCGCTGGCCGAACAGCCGTTGCCGGCGCTGCGCGCTGAGGTTCGGCAAAGGATCGTCTTCGCCGACAGCGTGGCCGCTGGTCGACTCGCCCGCGAGACGGCGCCCGACAGCGCCGCCACCCGCGAGATCGCCGCGCTGGTCGATGAACTGCTGCGGTGGCCGACATGACCGCACAGTCGCCACCGAACAGCAAGCGCACGGCCAAGCGCATTGGCATCGGTGCGCGCCCACCGGCGAATCCGCACGCTGAGGCGTGGATTCGCCAGGGCGACGCTGATGCGCTCAATAAGGGCGACCTCTACACCGCACGCCTGACCCTCGACGTGACGCCAGCGCTGCGCGCGCGCATCAAGATCGCCGCCTTCGGTCAGGGCGTGACCGTGGCCGAACTGCTCCGCGGCCTGCTGGAACGGGAGTTTCCCGAGACCCGCACGGAGAACCTGCCATGAACGCATCCATCGCACCTGCCGCGAACGCGGTCACGGCTTCTGCATCGACCACGCCAGCGACTTCGCTTTCGACACTCGCCCGCCAGGCCGGCAACGTGCCGCTGACGCGCGTATCGCTGGCCTACATCGAACCGCGCTTCAAGCTCTACCTGCGCTTCGGCGAACCTGCGCGCACGCTCCAGCTCGACCGCTGGCGGCGCTGCGCGGTGTTCCTGCCGAACGCTGTTCTCTGCCGCATCCGCTGGCAGACCAACGACTACGGCACGATCCGCTGGCAGCTCATGGTGATGCAGGCTGGCACGCCATTGGATGCCTTGCAGCGCATCCCCGGCGTGCGGCCAGGCGCACGTCTGCTGCTGCACGCCGAGGATGACGCCAACGTGCGCGCCGTGTTGGAACGCATCGACGGCATCGAGGCGCTGGGCATCGCCGCGTCTGCCGTCTCGCCCGCGTACTGGCGCACGCTGGGCAACCGTCTGGAGGCCCGCCTGCCGCTGCCCGAATACACCGCCGAGCGGCATTCCGCGTGGCTCGCTGGGAAGGCGCTGCCATGACGACCGTTTCCACTTCGTCCGCCTCGCCGCATCCTCGCTCGCGCCTGCGCGCTCGCATCGTGCTGGCGGGCTTCGCCGCAGTCGGCCTCGCTGCGCTGGCCTGGGCGGCGTTCGTGCAACCGCTGCCGCGCCTGACGTACAACCCATCCGACAGCGTGGCGGTCGGATGGTATCGCATCGAACCGTTCGACCCGCGCACTGCTTCGCTGCTACGTCCGTTGTCCGTGGACAGCATCGTGCTCGTGCCGTTGCCAGTCGAGGTAGCCGCACTGGCTGCGCAGCGCGGCTACCTGCCGACGCGCGTTCCGCTGCTCAAACGTGTGGGCGCAGTCGCACCGCAACACGTTTGCATCGTCGCTGGACAGGTACGCATCGACGGCGTGCCTTCGGCCGCCGTGCTGCCTGCCGACCGGCTGGGCCGGTCGCTGCCATCCTTGCAGCTTTGCCGCCACCTCGAACCGGGCGAGCTGTTCCTGTTGAGCGTGACAAAGCCGGCATCGTTCGACAGCCGCTATTTCGGGCCGGTCAGCGCATCCACCGTGATCGGCGTTGCGCATCGGGTCTGGCTGGAGGCACGCCCATGATGGCGGCCGATTCGCTGCACGCTGCCGTGCATCTCATCGTGCCATCGGGCATGTCGTTCTGGCTGCTGCCGCCATGTCGTCGCGCGTGCAGTGCGGGTGCATTCGCACCGCACTTCGCGCTGCCATCCAGTGTGCAGGCGTCTTGCCTCGAACGCGCCCGGCTAGCGGCCATCGGCGTGTCCCTCTGCGCGTTCGCCGGCGGGCTGGCTGCAAGCAGCACAGCACCGCCGGGCCGCCGACGCCTGGAGCACCAGCGACAGGCAAAGGCGGAAGGCAAGACAAAAGGACGCGGCACCGGGCCGCGTCGAAAGCCAGTCTGCACATGGGGGTGGCGCGGCACGGAGCGGCTTTGCCGCCGTGCCGCGTTCGGCGCGAAGGTCGCGCCAATGCAGGCATGTCCGCGTGCTTCGCACGACAGGACACGCCAGAGCTTGCAGGGAGCGCAGCCATGACCGACCGCCGCGACGACGATTTCCGCGTGCGCCCCAGCGCCCCGAAGAACCGGGGCAAGGGCCAGGGGCAGAGCTTCGTTTCCAAGGTGCTCAAACAGGCGGGCAAAGCCAGCAGCGGCAAGTCCACGGTGCGCCGTCCGGCATCGGCGAGTGGCACCGGCCAGCGGCCCGGCTCGCGCCTGGGGCGCGGCCACACGGCAGCACGCTTCGCCGGGGCGAAGCTGACGCCTATGTCGCGGCGCGCGACCATCAAGACGCTGCTGGTGAACCACCAGCGGGCCAGCCCGCAGTCGCTCGCCAAGCACCTGCGCTACATCGAGCGCGACGGCGTGGGCCGCGACGGCGAGCCGGGCCAAGCCTACGGGCCGCAGACAGACGTGGCCGATCTCGACGCCTTCAAGGAACGCTGCGCCGACGACCGGCACCATTTCCGCTTCATCCTCTCGCCCGAGGATGGCGCGGAGCTGGAAGACCTGCGCACCTACACGCGGCACCTCATGGGCCGCATGGAGGCCGACCTGGGTACGGGCCTCGATTGGGTGGCCGTGAACCACTGGAACACCGACAACCCGCACACGCACATCGTCGTGCGCGGGCGCGACGACACCGGCAAAGACCTCATCATCGCGGGCGACTACATCGCCGATGGCTTCCGCTATCGCGCCGCCGAGCTGGCGACCGAATGGCTGGGGCCGCGCACCGAACTGGAGATCCAGCAGACCTTGCAGCGTGAGGTGGAGCAAGAGCGGTGGACGAGCCTGGATCGCACCCTCAAGCGTGAGATAGGCGAGGCCGGCGGCGATGGCCTGGTGCGCGTCGAAAGGTTCAACGCCCCCCGCTTGCAGCGCCAACGCCTGATGCTAATCGGCCGCCTGCAACGCTTGCAGCGCCTGGGCCTGGCCGACGAGATGCAGCCGGGCACCTGGGCCGTCCATGCCGACGCCGAAAAGACCCTGCGCGCCCTGGGCGAGCGCGGCGACATCATCCGCACCGTGCAGCGGGCCATGCGCGGCGAGCCGCGCGAGCTGGCCGTGTTCGAGCCGGGGGACGATGGCCGAACCATCCTCGGCCGTGTGGCCGCGAAGGGGCTGGCCGACGAGCTGCGCGACCGGGGCTATCTGGTCATCGACGGGGTGGACGGCAAGGCCCATTACGTCGCGCTCAACGCCCGCGACGAGCTGGCGAACTACCCGAGCGGCGCCGTGGTGGAGGTGAAAGGCTCGGCCGACGTGCGCGCAGCCGACAAGAACATCGCCGCGCTGGCGAGCGATGGCCTGTACCGCACTGACCATCACCTGGCGATCGGGCAGGGCCGGGCCAAGGCCGGACGCGACCCGCAAGAAGTCGTCGCCGCCCACATCCGCCGGCTGGAGGCCCTGCGTCGGGCCGGCATTGTGGAGCGCGTTGCCGAAGGGCTATGGAAGGTGCCGGACGACCTGGCCGAGCGTGGCCGCCAGTACGACGCGCAGCGCCTGGGCGGCGTGGCCGTGGAGCTGAAATCGCACTTGCCCATCGAGCGGCAGGCCCGCGTGATCGGGGCCACGTGGCTCGACCAGCAGTTGATCGGCGGCGGCTCGGGCCTGGGCGACCTGGGCTTTGGTGGCGAGGCCAAACAGGCCATGCAACAGCGCGCCGACTTCCTGGCCGAACAGGGGCTGGCCGAGCGGCGCGGGCAGCGCGTGATCCTGGCGCGCAACCTGCTGGGCACACTGCGCAACCGGGAACTGGCACAGGCCGCGAAGGGCATTGCCGCTGAAACCGGCCTGGAGCATCGCCCGGTGGCCGACGGGCAGCGCGTGGCTGGCATCTACCGGCGCAGCGTCATGCTCGCCAGCGGGCGCTACGCGATGCTGGACGACGGCATGGGATTCAGCTTGGTGCCGTGGCGGCCGGTGATCGAGCAGCGGCTGGGGCAGCATATCGCCGCCGTGGTGCGCGGTGGCGGCGTATCTTGGGAGCTTGGACGGCAGCGCGGGCCAAGTATTTCTTGAGACCCTTCATCTACTTGTCGAACGGCCGAGCGCCTTCATCAGCCCCGGCTTCTGGCTCGCAAAGGTGCCATAGAAGACCTCATTACCGATGAGCGTGATCGGAGCCACGCGCACGCCGGTTCGTGACTTGGCTTCCGCAGAAATCTTCGGGTCGGTCAGGTCGCGTTCTTCAAACACGATGCTCTGCTGGGACAGCCACTCCTTCAGCACCCGACAGTCCGGGCAGGCTGGAGTGCTATAGATGATGATGCGCGGGGTGCTGGCTTGGTTCATGGTCGTGCCTTCACTTTCCCCGAGCGGCAAGCCAGCTCTTCATCATGGCGATCTCTCCTTCGTGCGCAGAGATAACCTCCTGAGCCAACTCGCGGACCTCCGGGTCCTTGCCGTACTGCAACGCCACCTTGGCCATGTCGATCGCGCCCTGGTGATGCGGGATCATGCCGCGCATAAAGTCCACATCGGCATCGCCGCTGAAGTCAATCATCATGTCGGCGTGCATGCGGTCATTGCCGGCAGGGTAGGCGGTCGTCGAGGCGTCGCCCGAGCTGCCGGTCGCCGCCTGTTGGCCGCGTTCTCCAAGCCACTTATTCATCATGGCGATCTCGCCTTCCTGCGCAGAGATAACCTCCTCAGCCAACTTGCGGACCTCCGGGTCCTTGCCGTACTGCAACGCCACCTTGGCCATGTCGATCGCGCCCTGGTGGTGCGGGATCATGCCGCGCATGAAATCGACGTCGGCGTTGCCAGTGAACTGCGCTCCCATCCCCGCGTGCATCTGGTCGTTCACGGCGCGATACGCGGTCGTGGAAGGGCTGTCATTGGCCGAGGCGCTGGAGGGCATCGCGTGCCCTTGGTGATCTCCGCTCGCATTGGCCTGCATCACTTCACCCGACGGGACCACCTTCTTCTGAACGGCCATCAGGCCGATGGCGACCACGACGGCGCCCGCAATGAACAACAGGCTGAACTTGTTGACTCTCATGAAAAACTCCTTGAATGAGATTGATGGAGTCACTGTAGGGCTTCCCATTGTTGGAAGGTCAAGCCCCTCATTTCGCCGTTGATGCCGATGAAGACCCTCGGCGCAAGATCCAGTCCTTCACTTCCGCCGCCTACGACAACGCGCTGTCGAAGCTGCAGCGGTGGAAGCAGGTGATGTAGCGCCTGAGGCGACCGCTAGATGGAACACCTCCCGCATCGGCCCGATCAGCCCGGACCTAGCCGCACCGGCTTTCGCGCGGTCTGCCACAGCAGCGGCACCAAGATCAGCGCCAGGGCCGGGAAGATCATCCAGTTGACCGCCTGCCAGCCCGAGCTGTGCAGGATCGATCCCGCGAGGAACGACACGGCCGCCGTGGCGGCGAAGACGAAGAAATCGTTCATGCCCTGCGCCTTGCTGCGCTCGGCCGGGGTGTGGCAATCGGTGACCACCGCCGTCGCGCCGATGAAGCTGAAGTTCCAGCCGATGCCCAGCAGCGCCAGCGAGCCCCAGAAGTGGGACAGGCCGAGCCCGCCCAGGGCCACCACCCCGGAGGCGGCGAGCAGCACCATGCCCACGGCGGTCACGCGCTCCTTGCCGTAGCGCACCATCAGCCGCCCAGTGAAGAAGCTCGGCCCGAACATCGCCAGCAGGTGCCACTGGATGCCCAGGGCGGCGTTGTCCACCGAATGCCCGTGGTTGACCATCGCCACCGGCGCGGCGGTCATCACGAACGCCATCACCCCATAGGACACCACGCCCGCGGCCACGGCCAGCGCGTAGCGCGGCATCGCCAGGAGCTGCAGCACCGTGCGGCCGCTGTCGGCGGCGGCTTCGGCCGGGGTCTGGCGCGGCGTGCGCAGCATCAGCAAGATCGGCAGGGCGATCAGCGGCAGCAGCGCCTGGCTGAGGAAGCTGCCGACGTAGGGCGTGCCCGCTACCGCGTCGCGCGTGAAGATCACCAACTGCGGCCCGATGATGGCACCCGCGAGACCCCCCACCATCACCCAGGAAATCGCCTTGGCCTTGAGCGCGTCCTCGGCGGTGTCGGCGGCTGCGAAGCGGTAGCTCTGCACATACGCGCCGTAGAAGCCCGCCAGGAAGGTGCCGGCGCAGAAGATCCAGAACGAGGCCAGCATGATGCCCAGCGCGGCGATCAGGCCCGAGGCCACGCCGAAGCCGACCCCGACCACGTATCCGTTGCGGCGGCCATGGCGCCGCATGATGAACGCCGCAGGCAAGGTGCCGATGGCAAGACCCAGGCCGAACAGGCTCACGGGCAAGGTGATCCAGGCCGAGTCCTTGGCAAGCTGCTGGCCGACCAGCCCGCCCAGCGACATCACGATGGGCGCGCTGGCGCCACCGAGCGCCTGCGCGGCGGTGAGAACGCCGATGTTTCGGCGCGTGATGCTCTGGTCGGTCATGGGCGGTCTTTCTTGTTCGTTTGTCTGGCCGGAAATATTACACGCATGAATATATGTTCAGTTATCCGACCATGATTCGGCCATGCGATGCTCATGAACCGCCGCAACCTGGTCGCTCCTCGCAAATCTCCCGAGCGGCAGAAGGAACAGCCTGCCGTTCCAATGCGAGCAGGTGCTCTTTCACCCGGGTCAGTTGCGCCATGCGTTCCTCGACATAGGCGAGATGGTCCCGGACAGCCTGCGTCAGCAGCTCGGGTTCCGGGGACTCGCGATGCGTCCAGCCCAGCAAGTTGCGCATGTCATCCAGGCCGATGCCCGACGCGCGGTAGTTGCGAATCAGGTAAAGCCGCTCGACATGGGCCGGGCCATAGCGCCGGTAGTTGTTGCGGGACCGCTCGGGAGCGGGCAGCAGGCCCTCCCGTTCGTAGAACCTGATGTTCTCAGGGGGCGTGCCGGTCAAGCGCGCGAGTTCACCAATCCTCATCCAGCTCTCCGCGCGCAGCGATGGGGGACGCCACCGCTGCGCGCCGGCCCTCATCCCGGCGACCGGGCGGACTGCTGCGCCGTGGCGCCCGATTGCACCGTGTGCTCAGTCCAGCCGCCGCCCAGCGCCTTGTACAGATGGATGAGGTTGTTCAGCCGCGTCAGGCGCGTGCGCACCAGGGTCTGCTGCGTGCCGTAATGCGTGCGCTGCGCGTCGAGTACAGTGAGGTTGTCGTCCACGCCCTCCTGGAAGCGCTGCTCGGCCAGCTCGTAGGCCTTCTGGCTGGCCGCCACCAGGAGCTGCTCCGCGCGGATCTGCTCATCGAGCGTGCGCTTGCCCGCCAGGCCGTCGGCCACCTCGGCGAAGGCCGCCTGGATGGACTTCTCGTAGTTGGCGATCTCGATGCGCTTCTGTACGTGCGCCACGTCCAGGTTGGCGCGCAGCGCGCCGCCGCGGAAGATGGGCAGCGAGATCTGCGGCAGGAAGCTCCAGGCCCGCGAGCCCGAATCGAACAGGCCGTCCAGCGAAGCGCTGGCCGTGCCCGCCGAGCCCGTAAGGCTGATCGTCGGGAAGAACGCGGCCCGCGCCGCGCCGATGTTGGCGTTGGCGCCGATCAGCATCTGCTCGGCGGCGCGGATGTCCGGCCGGCGCGCGAGCAGTTCGGACGGCAGGCCGCTCGGCAGGCCGGTCGGCACGATGTCGTCCGGCAGCGCCATGGCCTCGTCAAGCTGCCGGGACAGCTCCGGCGTCAGCGGCTGGCCCAACAGCAGCACCAGCGCGTTGCGGTCCTTGGCCGCCTGCCGTGTGTAGGCGGCATGGTTGGCCTCGGCGGTGCGCAACGCGATCTCTGCGCGGCGCAGGTCGAGCTGCGTGGAGTTGCCCGCTTCCACCAGTTGGGTGGTCAGCCCGTAGGAGCGCTTCTGCGTGGCGAGGGTGTCGCTCGTCAGGCGCAGCAGTTCCTGGTCGGCACGCAGCGTGAGGTAGGCGCTGGCCACCTCGGACACCAGGCTCATCTGCGTGGCGATGCGGGTCTCGTCGAGGGCCAGGTAGGACGCCAGCGCCCGGTCGCTGAGGCTGCGGATGCGGCCCCACAGGTCCAGTTCCCAGGCGGCCGTCACCCCGGCCACGTCGTAGCGCCGGAGCACGTCGCTTTGCCCCGTGGTGCTGAGGTCGGCCGGTACGCGCTCTGACGCGCCGCGGGCGGAAACGCCCAGGTTCGGCAGCATCTCGGCACGCTGGATACGGTACAGCGCCTGAGCCGCCTCCACGTTGAGCGCGGCCTTGCGCATGTCGCGGTTGTTCTCCAGTGAAATGCCGATCAACTGCTGCAGCAGCGGGTCGCGGAAGAAGTCCCGCCAGCCGATCTCGGCCGTGATCGCGTCGTCGGGCGTCGCGGCCGCCGGTTCCACATAGGCCGCGCCCAAGGGATAAGCCGTGTCGATCGGCGCTGCGGGCCGGTCATACTTCGGTGCCATGGAGCAGCCAGTCAACGCCGCCGCGAGGGCGAGCGGCGCCAGCGTCCTGGCGGGTCGTGTGAATGCGAAAGATGTTTTCATGTCGTATGTCCTCCTGGCCGTCATGCGTGCTGGTCGGTCATGCCGACACGGGCATGGCGCGCTTCGCGGCGCAGCGCCAGCTTGCGCACCACGACGTAGAACACCGGCGTCAGCACCAGGCCGAATACCGTCACGCCCAGCATGCCGGCGAACACCGCGATGCCCATGGCGTGGCGCATCTCGGCGCCCGCACCGCTGGCCAGCACCAGCGGCACCACGCCAGCGATGAAGGCGAACGACGTCATCAGGATCGGGCGCAGCCGCAAGCGCGCGGCTTCGAGCACGGCTGCCAGCGGATCGGCCCCTTCGCTTTCCTTCGCGCGGGCGAACTCCACGATCAGGATCGCGTTCTTGGTGGCCAGGCCGATCAGCACCACGAAACCGATCTGCGTGAAGATGTTGTTGTCCCCCCCAGAGAGCCAGACGCCGCGATCGCCGAGAGCAGCGCCATGGGTGCAATCAGCAGCACAGCGAACGGCAGCGACCAACTGTTGTACTGGGCCGCCAGGAACAGGAAGGCGAGCAGCACCGCCAGCGCGAAGATATAGATAGCAGTATTGCCAACTCGCTTTTCCTGGAAAGTCAGGTCCGTCCATTCGTAGGTCATACCGTCAGGCAGCGATTCGCTCACGATCTTCTCAA
Source organism: Comamonas sp. GCA5 (assembly GCF_036541385.1). Lineage (NCBI taxonomy): Bacteria > Pseudomonadati > Pseudomonadota > Betaproteobacteria > Burkholderiales > Comamonadaceae > Comamonas > Comamonas sp. GCA5. The sequence goes on from NZ_JAZHFR010000009.1 coordinate 61,060, forward strand.
TCGCGGCGGTGGCCTGGCCGGATGAGTAGCCCGGCGCTGGCCCGCCGCTGATGTCCGCCGAGGGGAAGCCGTTGTAATGCATCACCCGGTCGGGGCCGGAACTGCGCTCGATGGTCGCGAACGCGCTCAGCGGGATCATGTCGCCCGCTGCATTGCGCACCTTGAGCATGCCTATGTCCTCAGCCTGCATGCGGAACTGCGCATCGGCTTGGGCCATTACCCGGTAGGTGCGACCGAAGCGGTTGAAGTCGTTGACGTAGAGCGAGCCAAGGTTGACCTGCAGGGTGTCGAACACCTCGGTCAGCGACACGCCCTGCGACTTGGCCTTCACCCGGTCGATGTCCACCTGCAACTGCGGCGCATTGGTCTGGAAGCTGGCGAGCATGTTCGCCAGCTCGGGCGCCTGCATGGCCTTGCCCATGATCTGGCCCTGTGCTTGTGCAAGCGCCTCGGGACCCAGGCCCGCCCGGTCCTCGATCTGCAGCTTAAAGCCGCCCATAGAACCCAGGCCCGGCACCGGCGGCGGCGGGAAGATGCCGACGAAGCCGTCCGGGATCTGGCTGAACTTGCCCATGAGCTTGCCCTGGATGGCGAAGGCCGACAGCGACGGGTCCTTGCGCTCATCGAAGGGCTTGAGCATGGCGAACATCAGCGCGGTGTTCGGCTGGTTCACCGGTCCATTGACCGACAGGCCCGGGAAGGCCACCACGCTCTCGACGCCCGGCTCAGCCAGTGCGATCTTGGTCATCTCCTTGACGACCGCCTCGGTGCGATCCAGCGAGGCGCCGGTCGGAAGCTGGGCGATGCCCACGAGGTAGTACTTGTCCTGGGCGGGCACGAAGCCCGCAGGCACCTTGTGGAAGCCCAGCCAGGTCAGGCCCAGGAAGCCGACGTAGAGCAGCAGCACGATGGCGCTGCCGCGCACCGCGCGGCGCACGCCCCCGACGTAGGAATTCGAGGCGCGGTCGAAGAAGCGGTTGAAGCGGCGGAAGAAGCCGCCGAACACGCCGTCGATGATGCGCGTGACGCGATCGGGCTTGGCCGCGCCGTGGTGCGGCTTGAGCAGGATGGCGGCCAGCGCTGGCGACAGCGTAAGCGAGTTGATCGCCGACAGGATGGTCGAGAACGCGATGGTTAGCGCGAACTGGCGATAGAACTCGCCCTGCAGCCCCGACAGGAACGCCGAGGGGATGAAGACCGCTGCCAGCACCGAGGTGATGGCCAGGATCGGGCCAGTCACTTCATCCATCGCCTTGCGCGCCGCGTCCTTGGGTGATTCGCCCAGCGCTATGTGGCGCTCCACGTTCTCCACCACCACGATGGCGTCATCCACCACGATGCCGATGGACAGCACCAGTCCGAACAGCGACAGTGTGTTCAGCGAGAAACCGAACATGTGCATCACCGCGAACGTGCCGACCAGCGAGACCGGCACGGCGATCAGCGGGATGATCGACGCGCGCCAGGATTGCAGGAACAGCACCACCACGATCACCACCAGGAAGATGGCCTCCAGCAGCGTGACGGCGACGGACTGGAGCGAGGCGCGCACGAAGACCGTGGGGTCGTAGGCGATCCTATACTCAATGCCGTCGGGGAACTTAGCTTGAAGTCGGTCCATTGCCGCGCGCACCGCGCTAGACACATCCAGCGCGTTCGCGCCCGGGCTCTGGATGATCTGTATCCCCACCGCCGGCTCGCCATTGAGCAGGCTGCGCAAAGAGTAGGAATCGGCCCCCATCGAGATGCGGGCGACATCCCGCAGGCGAGTTACCTGGCCGTCGGCGCCCGTCTTCACGACGATCTCGCCGAATTGCTCCTCGCTCGACAGTCGGCCCAGAGTGTTGACCGTGACCTGGAACGCCGCCGAGGCATCCGGCTGCTGACCAACCGAACCAGCGGCAACCTGTATGTTCTGCTCGCGGATGGCGGCAACCACGTCGCTCGCGATCAGCCCACGAGCAGCGACCTTGGCGGGTTCGAGCCAGACCCGCATCGAATACTCCCCGGCGCCCCAGACTAGGACATCGCCGACGCCTGGCGTACGAGCCAGCTCATCCTTCACATGAAGTGTGGCGTAGTTGGAGACGTACAGCGGATCATATCGACCTCCAGGCGAAAGCAAATGCACCACCATGAGAACGTCCGGCGACGTTTTCTCGGTGACAACACCGATGCGCTGAACTTCAGGCGGTAGGCGCGGCAACGCCCGCGAGACCCGGTTTTGCACCTGGATCTGCGCAATGTCGGCGTTGATATGCTGCTCGAAGGAGACGGTGAGCACCATTTTCCCGTCGGTGGACATCTGAGACTGCATGTACATCATGCCTTCTACGCCGTTGATCGCCTGCTCCAGCGGTGATGCCACGGTATCGGCGATCACTTGCGGGTTGGCACCGGGATAGCTAGCGGTGACCTGCACCGTGGGAGGCGTGACCTGCGGGTATTCGCTCAGCGGCAGCTGGAAGTAGCTGATCGCGCCCGCGATCAGCATCAGCACCGACAGGACGATGGCGAAGATGGGCCGGTTGATGAAGAAGCGGGGGAAATTCATTTGCGGGCCTCCGCCGAGCCGGCCGCGCCGTCAGCCTTGGCGGGGTCCGCGCCGGCGGCCGGTGCCGCGGGCGGCTGCATGGGCACCATGCGCGGCGTGACCGCCATGCCGGGGCGCACGAGGCCCTTGATGATGATCTTCTCACCGGCCTGCAGGCTGCCGTTGATGACGCGCAGCCCGTCCACCACCGGCCCCAGTTCGATGGGCCGGTACTGGGCCTGGTTGTTCTCGCCCACGACCAGCACGTAGTTGCGCCCTTGGTCGGTGCCCACGGCCTGATCGTCGATCAGGACGGCCTCGCGCGCCGCGCCGGTGGACAGCTTGACCCGGGCGAACATGCCGGGTGCCATGCGCCCATCCGGGTTGGGCACAACGGCGCGCGCGCGGATCGTGCCGGTGCTTCGGTCAATGGTGTTGCCCACGAAGTCGAGCGCGCCCCTGTGCGGGAAACCCTTGTCCGTGGTCAGCCCGACCTGCACGGGCAGCGAGGCCTTGCCGCCGGCGCCCGCAGCGGGCCGCGAGCGGCTCACGACGTTGAGGTACGTGGCTTCGTCGATGTCGAAGTACACGTGCAGCGGGTCGATGGACACGATCGTGGTCAGCAGCGTGGCCGCGCCGGCGACACCGCCGCTGACCAGGTTGCCCTCGGTCACGAGCACGCGGTCAACGCGCCCGGCGATGGGCGCCGTGACGCGGGCGTAGGACAGATCCAGCCGCGCCGCAGCGACGGCGGCCTTGGCCGCTTGCACCTGGGCCTGGCGCGCACTGCGCGCGGAGACGGCATCGTCGTAGGTCTTGCGCGCGACAGCGCCGGTCGCCACCAGGCGCTCGGCGCGGTCGAAGTCGGCCTGGGCCTGACTGGCCAGCACCTCGGCCTGTTGCAGTTGCGCCGCAGCCGTGTCGAGCGTGACCTGGAACGGTCGGGGGTCGATCTGGAACAGCAGTTGTCCCTTGCGCACCAGGCTGCCCTCGGGGACGCTCACAGCATCGACGGCGCCGCCGACCCGCGAGCGCAGCTCGACGGTCTTGGGCGCGGCCAGGAAGCCGGTGTACTCGGCCGATGGCGCGACCGTGCGGGTGATGACCTCGGCCACGGGCACCTGCGGCGCCATCGGCGCGCCCGCCGGGGGCGCCGCGGCCTTGCCCTCGTCCTTGGCGTCGCGGGCGGCAATCGCTATGCCCCCGACGGCTGCGATGACGCCTGCCACCACAACGATTCTGATTTTTTTACGCATGGAAGTGCCCCTTTCTTGGATGCAGGACTCCGGCCCTTCCGAAGCGCTCTGCAGAAATTTGTGTGGAGGCTAGGCGTTACAACGAAGGCAAGGTCAAGCCCTTTGGGTTGCCCTAGCGGGCAGGCTGCATGGACAAGGTGGTGGGAAAACCCCGCGTCGTCGCTGTGGCCACTCCGACATCCAGCTCACGAGTGCCGTTGTGCGGTTGAACCGGTCGGTCTTGTGGGTGATTGCGAGCGCGGGAGGCTCAGGCGTCCAAGCTGCCGCCGCCCATTGCTGTGCCTGCGCGGCATCCCGGCGCCCAGGCAGGGCCCGCGATTCAGGGTGTTGCGCCCAGGCCGCATCGAGGACGTCCTTGAGGCTAACCGGCGGCGTGGGTACCGGCGCCTCGCAACCTGCCATTCGCCTGGGTGCTTGGGCCTGGTCAGTCGTCGGCTTTGTCCTCGGAAATGTGGACCGCCATGTCCTGCAGCACCTGGCTGACGTGCTGGTCCGCGATGCTGTAGAAGATGTGCTTGGCTTGGCGTTCGCCGCGCACGAGGCGCGCACCGCGCAGCAGCCGCAGGTGATGGCTGACCAGAGACTGCGACAGGTCGAGCGCTTCGGCGATGTCCCCCACGGCGACCGAGCCATGCATGCACTGCAGCAGGATCTTCAATCGCGATTGGTCGCCCAGCAGGCGGAAGGTCTCGGCCAGAACAGCGACGTCACTTTGCGACATTGCGAGGGCATCGGTCGCCGCGTCGTGGCTGGTGGTCGAGCATTGCGCGGTGTCGGCGCTGGTGGTTTTGCGGGACGTCATGGATGCAAATCCTCAAGTGGAGTGCGAGCCGGCTCGCGCGGCCTCAATGCCTGTGACCAGGAGCGGAATGGTCGTGGTCATGGCCGTGGCTGTGCCCGCCGCCATGCTTGTGATTGCCATGATCATGGCCGCTGTGGTCGTGCCCGCTGTGGTCATGACCGCTGTGATCGTGGCCGCTGTGGTCCTGACGCTCCGACGTGGGCTGCAAGCTGCAGACGTTCTCGTCGGTGCCCGAGTTCCAGTCGATCCCGACCGTGGCGTGTTCGATGCTGAATTGCTCTCGAAGCACCGCTTCGACGCGCTTGACCACGGCGCGTGCTTCCTCGTCCACGTTGGGGCGAACGTGCAGCGTGGCCATCGTGCGCCCGGAGGTGAGCTGCCACACGTGAACGTGGCTGACGGCCGCCAGGCCCGGCACGGCGCCCATCAGGCCTTGCTCCACCTTCTCCGGCGAAGCATCCTCCGGCGCGCCTTCCAGCAGGATGTGGATCGACTTGGCGAGCAGCTTCCATGCGCTGCGCAGGATCAGCGCCGCGACCAGGACCGACAGGATGGGATCGATCGGCGTCCAGCCCGTGAGGTAGATGACGATCGCAGCGACGATGGCGCCGACCGAGCCGAGCAGGTCGCCCATCACGTGCAGGATGGCCCCCTTCACGTTGACGTGATCGGTCTCTCCGCGGGTCATGATCCACAGCACGAGCACGTTCACCAGCAGGCCGAGCACGGCGACGATCATCATCGGGCCGGCCAGGATCACGGGCGGCGCCTGCAGCCGCTCCCACGCCTCGTAGGCGATCCAAGCGACGATCGCGAACAGGGTCACGGCGTTCAGGAAACCGGCGATGACCTCGAAGCGCAGGTAGCCGAAGGTGCGCTTGCTGTCGGCCGCGCGGCGGCCGAACCGGAATGCTGCGTAGGCCAGTGCGAGCGCCGCGGCGTCGGTCAGCATGTGGCCCGCGTCGGCCAGCAAGGCCAGCGAGCCCGACAGCACGCCTCCGACGGCCTCCACGACCATGAAGCCGAAGATCAGGAAAAAGGACAGCAGGACCTTGCGCTCGTTGGCGCTGGTCACGGTCGGGGTGTGGTCATGATCATGGTCGTGATCGTGACCATGGTCATGTGCGTGGGATTGGGACATGGGGCCTCGGGAAACTGGGTCTTTGACTGTGGCTCAAAATATAACACATGAACATGTTTTCATGTGAATTGTTGTACACATTTGTGTTCGCGTCTCACCACGGCCGGGATGCCGCTCCGGGCAATTGCCTTAGCCTGGCTCGGCGACCATTCCCCCCGCCTGGCAAGCAGCCGTTGATCTAACATCCAGTGGCAGTATCCCCCCTGGGGGGATATGATTTCAGCATGGAAGACATGCATAAGCACACCACCCATCCCGACCTGGTGAAGCGGCTCAAGCGCGCCGAGGGGCATCTGCGGCACGTCATCGGGATGATCGAAGGGGGAGAAACCTGCCTCGACATCGCCCGCCAGCTCGCGGCGGTGGAAAGCGCGGTGACGGCGGCCAAGCGCGTCCTGATCCACGACCACATCGACCACTGCCTGTCCCATGACGAGGACTCCGTTCTGACCGAAATGAAGGCGCTGACCAAACTGCTCTGAGGCCGTCCGATGCTCTCCGTCCTGAATAACCGCACCTACCGCCACCTGTTCACCGCCCAGGTGATCGCGCTCGTCGGCACCGGCCTGATGACGGTGGCGCTCGGCCTGCTGGCCTACGAGCTGGCCGGCGCGGATGCAGGCGCGGTGCTCGGGACGGCGCTGGCCATCAAGATGCTGGCCTACGCGGGGGTCGCGCCGGTCGCGCAGGCCTTCGCCGACCGGCTCCCGCGGCGCTCGCTGCTCGTGGCGCTGGACCTCGTGCGAGCGGCCGTCGCGCTGTGCCTGCCCTTCGTCACCGAGGTCTGGCAGATCTACCTGCTGATCTTCGTTCTGCAGGCGGCATCCGCCGGCTTCACGCCGACCTTCCAGGCCACCATCCCGGACATCCTTCCCGACGAAGAGGACTACACGAAGGCGCTGTCGCTGTCCCGGCTGGCCTACGACCTGGAAAGCCTGATTTCCCCGATGCTGGCCGCCGCGCTGCTGACCGTCATCAGCTTTCACAACCTGTTCGCGGGAACGGTGCTCGGTTTCCTCGTTTCAGCCGCTCTCGTGGTCAGCGTGCGGTTGCCCACGTCCGTCCCCGGCCCGCGCCGCGGCATCTGGGAGCGAACGACGCGCGGCACGCGCATCTACCTCGCCACGCCTCGCCTGCGGGGCCTGCTGGCGATCAGCCTGGCCGTCTCGGCGGCCGGCGCGATGGTGATCGTGAACACGGTGGTGCTCGTGAAGGCGCGTTTCGGCCTGGGCGAAGTCGAGGTGGCGTGGGCACTGGCGGCGTTCGGAGGCGGCTCGATGGTGGCCGCCTTCGTCTTGCCGTCCCTACTGGAGAAAGTAGCCGACCGACCCGCGATGCTCACCGGCGCCGCTGTCCTCGTCGTGGGCACGGCGATCGGCGCACTGCTGCCGAGCTATGCGCTGTTGCTGCCGCTGTGGCTGGTGATCGGCTTTGGCTACAGCGTGGCGCAGACGCCATCCGGCCGTCTTCTGCGCCGCTCGGCCCACGCCGAGGACCGTCCAGCGATCTTCGCGGCCCACTTCGCGCTGTCGCACGCCTGCTGGCTCATCTGCTACCCGCTGGCCGGACGCTTCGGCGCGGCCATGGGGCTGCAATCGACGTTCGTCGTCATGTCCTTGATCGGCCTAGCTGGCGTGGCGCTGGCGCTTCGGCTGTGGCCGGCCAGCGACCCGCCGGACTTGGCCCATGACCATCCGAACCTGTCGGCGGATCACCCCCACTTGCGTCAGCACGCGAACCAAGGCGGGCACCATCACGTGCTGGTCGTGGATGACTTGCACCGGATCTGGCCGAAAGGATAGGCCTCACGGGACGCGGTAAGGGCTGTTTCGCACCAAGGCTAGTCGTCGCTGTTGTCCTCAACGATGTGGATGGCCATGTCCAGCAGCACCTGGCTCACGTGCTTGTCCGCTACCTCATAGAAGATCTGCTTGGACTGGCGCGCGCCCTTGACCAGACGGGCTCCACGCAACAGTCGAAGGTGATGGCTGACCAACGACTGCGAGAGTTCGACGGCTTCCGCGATGTCGCTTACCGACGTGGACCCCTTCATGCAGCACAGCATGACCTTGAGCCGCGACGGATCGCCCAGGAGCCGGAAAGTCTCGGCCAGGATGGTCACGTCATTCTGTGACAGGGAGGCCAGATCGGTGCTTGGGCCCTTCGGTGGGGCACTGGCTGGTTTGCGTGGAGTCATCTCTCAAAAATTCCTACCCTCGAACGGCTGTTCGTGCCCTTCAGGATCAACGAGGCTGCGACCGCTTGAGCGCGCGCACAGCCCGGGACCAGGGCGAGCCTGGCGACCAAGGCCCCTCGTTTCCCCCGTGCGCCGGGCCATTTCTGAAACCTGACAGTACCCGAAAAAAGCGCTTGACCTTCCCACGATGGTAAACCCTAAGCTCCCCCATGTCGAATATCAACTATGGGAAACAACCATGAGCATGCCAATAACGAGTGATGCTCGTGCCACCGCAGCAGCGATCAGCCTACCCATCGAGGGCATGACCTGCGCGAGCTGCGTCGGCCGAGTCGAGGCCGCCCTGGCCAAGGTGCCGGGCGTGGACAGCGTGTCCGTCAATCTCGCCACCGAGCGGGCGGACATCCGCCTGGCCAGTCCTGTCGATCGCATCGCGTTGATCCAGGCGGTCGAGAAGGTCGGCTACGACGTGCCGGCTGGCACCGTCGAACTGGCGGTCGAGGGCATGACCTGCGCCTCCTGCGTGGGCCGCGTCGAGAAGGCACTCAAGGCCGTGCCCGGCGTCACCGAGGCCACGGTCAACCTCGCGACCGAGCGTGCCACCGTGCGCGGCGTGGCCGCCGTGGCGGACCTGATCGCGGCCATCGAGAAGGTCGGCTACGAGGCCAACCCGGTGGATACCGGCGCGCAGGCCGACGAGGAAGCCGCCGAGAAGAAGGACGCCGAGCGCGCCGAACTCAAGCGCGACCTGACCCTGGCCGCCGTGCTGGCGCTGCCTGTGTTCGTGCTCGAAATGGGCTCGCACATGATTCCCGGCATGCATGAGTGGGTGGCTTCCACCATCGGCATCCAGCAGAGTTGGTATCTGCAGTTCGTGCTGACCCTGCTGGTGCTCGCCATTCCGGGCTGGCGCTTCTACGAGAAGGGCTTCCCGGCGCTGTTCCGCCTGGGTCCCGACATGAACTCGCTGGTCGCGGTCGGCACGGCCGCAGCCTTCGGCTATTCGATGGTCGCCACATTCGCGCCCAGTCTGCTGCCGGCCGGCACGGTGAACGTGTACTACGAGGCGGCCGCCGTCATCGTGGCGCTGATCCTGCTGGGCCGCTTTCTTGAGGCACGGGCCAAGGGCCGCACCTCCGAGGCCATCAAGCGCCTGGTCGGCCTGCAGGCCAAGGAGGCGCACGTGCTGCGCGACGGCCGCATCGTGGACATCCCGATCAACGACGTGGCGCAGGGCGACATCGTGGAAGTGCGCCCCGGCGAGCGCGTGCCGGTCGATGGTGAAGTGACCGAGGGCCGCAGCTTCGTGGACGAGTCGATGATCACCGGCGAGCCGATTCCCGTCGAAAAGGCGGAAGGCAGCACCGTGGTCGGCGGCACCGTCAACCAGAAGGGTGCGCTGACGCTGCGTGCCACCGCCGTGGGCGGTCAGACCATGCTGGCGCAGATCATCCGCATGGTCGAGCAGGCGCAAGGTTCCAAGCTGCCGATCCAGGCCGTGGTGGACAAGGTGACACTGTGGTTCGTGCCCGCCGTCATGCTGGCCGCCGTGCTGACCTTCCTGGTCTGGCTGGTGTTCGGCCCGTCGCCCGCGCTGTCCTTCGCGCTGGTCAATGCCGTGGCGGTGCTGATCATTGCCTGCCCGTGCGCCATGGGTCTGGCGACGCCGACCTCCATCATGGTCGGCACGGGCCGGGGCGCCGAGATGGGCGTACTGTTCCGCAAGGGTGAAGCCCTGCAACTGCTCAAGGACGCCAAGGTGGTGGCCGTGGACAAGACCGGCACGCTGACCGAGGGCCGCCCGGTCCTGACCGACCTGGAGATTGCCGACGGCTTTGACCGCAACCAGGTGCTGGCGAAGGTCGCCTCTGTCGAATCGCGCTCGGAGCATCCGATCGCACGCGCCATCGTCGAGTCGGCCGTGGAAGGTGGCATCGCGCTGCCGACGATGACAGACTTCGATTCGGTCACGGGCATGGGCGTGCGCGCCACCGTGGACGGCGCGCGTGTCGAGGTCGGTGCCGATCGCTTCATGCGTGAGCTGGGGTTGGACGTGAGCGGCTTCGCTCGCACGGCCGAGCGCCTGGGCAATGAGGGCAAGTCGCCGCTGTACGCCGCGATCGACGGCCGACTGGCCGCCATCATCGCGGTGGCCGATCCGATCAAGTCCAGCACGCCCGCGGCCATTGCCGCGCTGCACCAGCTCGGCCTGAAGGTGGCGATGATCACTGGCGACAACGCGCGTACCGCGCAGGCCATCGCCAAGCAACTGGGCATCGACGAGGTGGTGGCCGAAGTGCTGCCCGAGGGCAAGGTCGAAGCCGTGCGCCGCTTAAAGGCCACCCACGGCCAGATCGCCTACGTGGGTGACGGCATCAACGATGCGCCGGCGCTGGCCGAGGCCGACGTGGGCCTGGCGATCGGCACCGGCACCGACGTGGCGGTGGAGTCGGCCGACGTGGTGCTGATGTCCGGCAACCTGCAGGGTGTGCCCAACGCCATCGCGCTGTCCAAGGCCACCATCGGCAACATCCGCCAGAACCTGTTCTGGGCGTTTGGCTACAACACGGCCCTGATCCCGGTGGCCGCTGGCGTCCTATACCCCGCATACGGTGTGCTGCTGTCGCCGATCTTCGCGGCCGGAGCGATGGCGCTGTCCAGCGTGTTCGTGCTCGGCAACGCGCTGCGCCTGCGCCGCTTCCAGCCGCCGCTGGCGGCGGATACCGCTCATTGAGAAAGGAGGAACACCATGAACATCGGTGAAGCATCCAAGGCCTCGAAGGTCTCGGCCAAGATGATCCGCTACTACGAGCAGATCGGCTTGATTCCCCCGGCCGACCGGAACGATTCGGGCTACCGCGCCTATAGCCAGGACGACGTACACCGGCTGCACTTCATCCGGCGTGCGCGCGACCTCGGCTTCTCGGTGGCCGAGATCACGGACCTGCTGGGACTGTGGAACGACAAGTCGCGCCGGAGTGCCGACGTCAAGCGCCTGGCGCAGCAGCACATCTCCGAGCTGGACCGGCGCATCGCGAGCATGTTGGAGATGGCCGAGACGCTCAAGGCGCTGATCCGGTGCTGCGCCGGCGACGAATGGCCCGACTGCCCGATCCTGCACACGCTGGAGCAACTCGATACCAGCGACGACGAGCCCGAAGCGCGCACCGGCGCCGTGCCACGGCGTGCAAGTGGCAACGCAGCGGCAAAGAAGCCGCGTGCGCACTGAGCAGCCGGGAGAGACCATGCCCAAGATCACCGTCTTGCCCCATCCTGAACTGGCGCCCGAGGGCGCCGAGCTGAACGTGCCGGTCGGCACCTCGATCTGCGAGGCGCTGCTAGACAACGGCATCGAGATCGAACATGCCTGCGACATGAGCTGTGCCTGCACGACCTGCCACTGCATCGTGCGCAAGGGATTCGATTCCCTCAACGAGGTCGAGGAGTGCGAGGACGACCTGCTTGACCGGGCCTGGGGGCTAGAGGCGCAATCGCGCCTGAGCTGCCAGGCCATCGTGGCGAACGAGGACCTGACCGTCGAGATCCCGAAGTACACGATCAACCATGCCAAGGAGAACCACTAGGACCCAGCGTGCCGCCGCGGGCGCGCCGGCCTGCGGCGGGGTTGCTCTGGCAGACGGAGGACTGACGGCGTTGCAGCCTGACGACCGCCCCGGGAGCCAGATGCCTACACCCCCTTGCACCACCGCCGGTTAGGCTGGAAATGTCGTCAAAGTCCTTCAATCCGTGATAGTCGGCGCTGCGGCCGGCCCATGAAAAGTCCCACAGGAGAAGTCCAGCATGTCTGCGCCCAAACAAGCCACGCTCTACCGGATGGTCATGCCCGGCCATACCTGCCCCTACGGGCTGAAGTCGCTCGATCTGCTCAACCGCAAGGGCTACGAGGTCGAGGACAAACACTTGGCGAGCCGCGAGCAGACGGATGCGTTCAAGAAGGAGCATGGCGTCGAGACCACGCCCCAGGTCTTCATAAACGGGCGGCGCGTGGGCGGCTACGACGACCTGCGCAAATTCTTCGGCATGTCCGTGAAGGACAAGAACGCCGTGACCTACACCCCTGTGATCGCGCTGTTCGCCATGGCGGCCGCGATGGCGCTGGCGGCGAGCTGGGCGGCCTTCGGCCAGCTCTGGAGCATTCAGGCGGCAGAGTGGTTCGTGGCCTTTGCCATGTGTCTCCTGGCGCTGCAGAAGCTCAAGGACGTGGACGGCTTCGCGACGATGTTCCTCAACTACGACCTGCTGGCCAAGCGCTGGGTTCGGTATGCCTATTTCTACCCGTTCGCGGAGGCCATCGCAGGCGTCCTGATGGTCGCGGGCGTGGGGATGTGGGTGTCGATTCCGTTGGCGCTGTTCATCGGGACCGTCGGGGCCGTGTCGGTTTTCAAGGCGGTCTATGTCGATCGCCGGGAACTCAAGTGCGCCTGTGTGGGCGGGGACAGCAACGTGCCGCTGGGCTTCGTGTCCCTGACCGAGAACCTGATGATGGTGGCGATGGCCCTGTGGATGTGGGCCAAGGTCGCCTACCTTGGGATGCACTGAGCGCCGCGCCAGGTACGGCGCAGCGCACGTGCTCGCATCGGCCGTCCTGTGTGCAGGCCGGCCACGACGCGGTGTTACTGCGCGCGCGGCGGGAAGCCAGCTTCGCTCAGGGCCGCGGCGATCTGCTCTTGCGAGGCCGAGGTCTGGACCTCGACACGGCGGGTCGGCGGGTCCGTGACGATCTTGGCGTTGGGGTCGATCGTTTGGATCGTTTTCGTAACGGTGCGGGCGCAGCCGCCGCAGGTCATGTCTTCGAGATGGAATTGCATGGAAAACTCCTTTCGGGTTGGGGTGTTTGAAGTCTGGTCCTTGCCACGGTTGGAAGGTCAAGCGCTATTTGCATCCCCGCTACACCAATCGGCCGAATGCTCATAGGGCAAGGCCGTGGTGCTCTTTACCCGATCCAGCACGAAGCTTGTCTTGCAGTCCTGCACGCTGGGGTGCTTGAGCAGCGTGTCGAGCACGAAGCGAGAGTAGTGAGCCATGTTCCTGACGACCACCCGCAGCAGATAGTCCATGTCGCCGGTCAGCGCATGGCATTCCACGACCTCCGGCCATTTCTGGACCGACGCGCGGAACACGTCCATGGGATTGCGCTTGTGCGAGTCGGAGTGCTTTTCGAGACGCACGTTCAGGTAGGCCGTGAGCGTGAGGCCGATCTTCTCCGAGCCGCTGCTCGGCCCGGTGTTCTTCGAGTTCATCGAGCGCAAGGGCAACTACCGCGAGGGCTTCGGCGAAGGTAACTTCGGTGCCTTGTTCGAGTCGATGGAGCGCGACCAGATCAACCGCGGCGCGCTGGAAATCAACCCAGCCTGATTCGGGCTTTCCCCCTGAAGGCATAGCACCTTCCGCATCTCGCGAGCCCCGGTGGGGCTCGCACTATTTTGGCAAGCGGCCTCCACGATGCCCATTGGCCCTCGTGCAGCTTGCACCATTCATCTCCTCACAATCGAACATCACCACGGCACGGTGCAGGCTTCTTTGACTAATATATGAACACATGTATAATTGTTTATTCAATATTTGGCCTCAGCTCGACTGGTGCTACAGCAGGCGTGCATCTCGTCCCCCGAATCAACATGGATCATGGAAGGACAAGACTATGGAACTTCGTCACTTGCGCTGCTTCATTGCGGTTGCTGAGGAACTCCATTTCGCCCGCGCTGCCGAGCGGCTGCACATCGAGCAGTCTCCACTGTCACGGGCCATCAAGGAACTGGAAGAAGAACTGGGCGTGATGCTGTTTGCCCGCACCACGCGCAGCACTCGGCTGACCCGTGCGGGCGAGCTGTTTCTGGAGCACGTGCGCCGCGTGCTCTCCGCCTTGGAGCAGGCACGCGATAGCGTGAAAGCGGCAGCAAACGGTTTTCATGGCCAGTTGCGCGTGGCATTGTCCGACGGCATCACGCCGTCGCGCCTTTCTGCGTTGCTCGTACTTTGCCGCCAGGAAGAACCCGAGGTCGAAATCCGGTTCTTCGAGGTGCCCCTATCGCAACAGATCAAGGGGCTGCATAGCGATCTGTATGACGTAGGGTTTGCTCAATCCGACGAAGTGGGCGACGGTATCGTCGCCACGCCCGCATGGAGCGATGCGCTGATGGTGGCCGTGCCAGCTCGGCATCCGCTTCTGGCCCACAAGCGCATCCCCTTGGATGAGTTGCTTCGCTATCCACTGGTTCTGTGCGATCCACAGGCATGTGAGGGCCATGCCAAGCAAGTTGAACGGGTGTTGCGCCGTGCGGATGTGGAGCCACTGATTGCAGAGAGGGTTTCGTCCACCGACCTGATGATGGCCCTAGTCTCGGCCGGTTTTGCGCTCGGCCTAGCAGGCAGTGCACACATTGCCGCCAGCCGTGAGCCGGGTGTAGTGGCCCGGCCGCTAGCTTCGCGCGTGTCGCCCCTCACGACCTATCTGTTGCGGCTGGACGGAGATCCGTCCGACGAGTTGGCGCGGTTTATTGAGCGCGCACAGGCCATCGAACAGCCGGAAACCCCCAGGCCCATACGAGGCCGTAATCCCGATCACCCGGAGGAACTGACGCCATGAAGAAGATCATCCCATTCTTGCTGGTTGCCGTGTTGACTGCCTGCGGCCAGTCCGATGGGCCACAGAAGTCCGCCGGTTCCGCAGCCAACATCCCGACAGTGGAAGAGCTGGCGGCCAACCCCGAACGGCTCAAGGAACTGCGCCAGCAGTGCAAGACCGACCGCCCCAAGCTGGGCGACGTGTTGTGCAACCGGGTGGCCGAGGCCACGCGCAAGCGGTTCTATGGCGACGGGGAAACGCCCTACACACCGCCGAAGGAGCCGCCTAAGTTTTGATCGTGGCCGCTTCGCCACGAATATTGGATTTCCTGACCGACACGCCGCAACGCGCCTGCGCTTGCGACGTTTTTCGTTGGCTCGCCACCGCGCTAATTCTTTCTTTTTGCTCGATCTTTCTGCTTAAAACGGTCTTTGACCGGCACTGACGCGGCACCGATCCTGACGCCTCCGGCACGTCCTTGTGCCGCTTTTTCCATGAGGAATCGGCGCAGGAGAAATCGGAGGCCAGGTCATGCAAGGGACGAACGTGCTGTTCGGTCAGATCGCCGTGGTATTCGGCATCGTGATCGCCGGAGTGTGGGGTGCCACACAATGGACAGCAGCAGCCCTTGGCTATCAAGTACGCCTTGGCTCGCCCTGGTTCGATCTTCTTGGCACGCCGATCTATCACCCGTGGAAGCTGTTTGAGTGGTGGTTTTCTTACGGCGCCTATACCCCGGAAATCTTCGACACCGGCGGAGCCATCGCTGGCAGCAGTGGCATGGTCGCCGTGGCCGTCGCCATTGCCATGTCGGTCTGGCGCTCGCGGCAGGCACGCCTTGTCACGACCTACGGATCGGCCCGCTGGGCGAACGCGCATGACATTCGCAAGGCGGGCCTCACGCAGCCAGAGGGCGTGTTCCTCGGCCAGCACGACCGCCAGTACCTGCGCCATGAGGGGCCAGAGCATGTCCTGACGTTCGCACCCACGCGCTCGGGCAAGGGCGTCGGCCTGGTGGTGCCGACGCTGCTTTCTTGGCCCGCGTCCGCCGTCATCCACGACATCAAGGGCGAGAACTGGCAGATCACCGCAGGCTGGCGCTCGCGCTTCTCGCATTGCCTGCTGTTCAACCCCACGGATGCGAAGTCGGCGGCCTACAACCCGCTGCTGGAGGTGCGGCGCGGCGCGCATGAAGTGCGCGACGTGCAGAACATCGCGGACATTCTGGTCGATCCCGAAGGCGCGCTGGAGAAGCGCAACCATTGGGAAAAGACCAGCCACGCGCTGCTGGTCGGCGCGATCCTGCATGTGCTCTACGCGGGCGAAGACAAGACGCTGCGCGGCGTCGCCAACTTCCTCAGCGACCCGGCCAGCCCGTTCGAGCTGACCTTGCATCGAATGATGACCACGCCCCACTTGGGCGAGGGGCCGCATCCGGTAGTCGCGTCGGCGGCGCGTGAAGTGCTCAACAAGTCGGACAACGAGCGTTCCGGCGTGTTAAGCACCGCCATGTCGTTCCTCGGCCTGTACCGCGATCCCACGGTGGCCGAAGTCACCTCGCGCTGTGACTGGCGCATCGCCGACCTGATCGCGGCCGAGCATCCGGTGTCGCTGTACCTGGTGGTGCCGCCTTCGGACATATCGCGCACCAAACCGCTCATCCGCCTGATCCTCAACCAGATCGGGCGACGCCTCACCGAATCGCTGGACGGCAGCGACGGCATCGAACGCCGCCACAAGCTGCTGCTGATGCTCGACGAGTTCCCGGCCCTGGGGCGGCTCGACTTCTTCGAGACAGCCTTGGCCTTCATGGCGGGCTACGGCATCCGCAGCTTCCTCATCGCGCAGTCACTCAACCAGATCGACAAGGCGTATGGACAGAACCATTCCATTCTCGACAACTGCCACGTCAGGGTGACGTTCGCCACCAACGACGAACGCACCGCCAAGCGCATTTCCGAGACGCTGGGCACTGCGACCGAGCTGCGCGCGCAACGCAACTACGCGGGCCACCGGCTCGCGCCGTGGCTGGGCCACCTCATGGTGTCGCGCCAGGAGACGGCCCGCCCGCTGCTGACGCCGGGCGAGGTGATGCAGCTTCCGCCGGACGATGCCGTAGTGATGGTGTCCAGCATGGCGCCGATCAAGGCCCGGAAGCTGCGCTACTACGCCGACGCCAATTTCAAGCAGCGCGTGCTGCCGCCGCCCGAGCTGGCGGACGGCCGGTACGCCGACGCGCCGCCACTGCGCCCCGACGACTGGAGTGGCCTGGCGATTCCTGCCGTGCCTGCCGCGCCTGCGGCCGATGCCGCCGAAG